>CAMPHP010000333.1 GCA_946885925.1 uncultured Litorilinea sp. | reverse complement strand
AAGTGGCAAGGTGCATGCTCTATACTTTGCCTTTACGCTGCCACAGGGAGGGGGGACGGAAGATACGCCAATGTGGGTGGGGCCAGCGGTCTTTCACGCGTTGACCAATTCTGCACTTTTGGATGCGGTGGAGTCGCTGATTGGGCCAGAGATTTACTCGAATCCTGTCCAGCATGTTCGCATTAAGCCGCCGGAGCATTTAACGCCCCGCGATGAGAAAGGCAATCTACAATTGGGTGCCACACCCTGGCATCAGGACAATGGGGTTGTGTTGCCAGAGGCGGATGAAACCGATATGCTGACGGTCTGGTTCCCGCTGCTTGATGCGCCTGTTGAAGCCGGGCCGTTGCAGGTGATCCCCTATAGCCACCGCGATGGCTTACGCACCCATTGCCCAGGAGGTGTGGGGGGCTTGGCAATTCCTGAGCAACTGTTGGAGATGGAGCAGTCAGTGCCGGTGCCGCTCAAGCGCGGTGATGTGCTCTTCCTCACCAAGCGCACCTGCCATTCTTCGCTTTCCAACGTGAGTGATAATATCCGCTGGAGCTTTGACCTGCGCTATAACCCCATCGGCCAAGCGACAGGGCGCGGTGCATTTCCCGGCTTTGTCGCGCGCAGCAAAGCGAACCCGGAGAGCGAATTACACGATGCTGAAGCGTGGGCGGAACTCTGGTATGCAACGCGGCGGCGCATGGCAGAGGAGAATTACAATCAGCCTTTTAACCGTTGGGACGGTAAGGCTCTTGTCTGTGCATAGCGTATACACGACGAGGTTTGGCGCGCGAGAGTTAATAAAGGGACTGGCACGTACAATGTGCCAGTCCCTTTTTTTGCTACTTGTCTACCAAGAGGTATAGCTCCCGGTCTATGTCCCTGACCTGAAATCCACCCTCTACCATGTGTCTACCAAGGTGCCTGAATGCCCAAGTATTCGGCAATGCCTTCCAGGCGTTCGCGGTGCCAGTTGCCTACGGGAACACCCAATTCGCGATACTCACGATCGCGTTGTGCCTCAATGGCTCCTGGCAAGAGGCTTTCGTTATAGCCTTCCAGCGGTTGCAGGGTGCGGATCTGCTGGATGTACTCATCCATTTCTGCCTTGAATTGCTCTGGTGAGATAAAGAGGTCAATGCGGAAGGCAATGACCAGCGAACCCTGGTTTGCGCCAGGCCAAGTGCGTGGCGAGCGTGCTGTGTCAATGGGCACACCAGCCAGGAAGCCACCCCAGGATTGGCAGATGGCTCCCAGCCCCACGGAGCGAAAGGCGATGGCAGGGGCCAGGCGTGAGATCTCTTCGCGGTGGGGCGAAGAAACATAGAGGTCGTGGATTGCGCCAAAGTCGAGGATCATCGACTGTTCTTCGTTGGCGGGCGAGAGGAAGGAGTGCGGTGAGCCACCGGCTGCGGTGACGTAGGGATCTCCCGCTTTGAGCAGAAGCTGGTGACCCGACGTGACATAACCGAGCAGGTCATGACCAAGCATGAGGCGCGTATAGATGCCCGCTGCACCAAAATGTCCATGATTGCGCGATTGGCCGATGGCAATGCCTTGCTGCTTAGCTTTTTCAATCGTTGCCAGCGTGGATTTGTAGGCTGGAAAATAGCCAAGCCCACCATCACCGTCAAAGATGGTGCTGACTGGTGTTTCGGCTGCAATGTGTACATTGGGCTTGGGGTTGAGAGTTCCCTCGCGCATGAGCCGCGCATAGGTGGCAATCTGTTGGGTGCCGTGGCTAAAGACGCCGCGTAGATCGTTGTCGGTGAGCAGTTTTGCCAACAGCGCAGCGTCGTCCGGCGGCATTTCGACGATGAGGCAAGCTTGCTCTACAAAATTACAAAGATCGGTATGCGGGACGCGGATAAATTCAGAAGGCGGTACATTCATGGTGATAGTTTCTTCCCAGAGGCACAATTTGGTTTGGTTGGACTGTAAGATGCTACATGCACTTTTGTCTGTACTGGCACATCTCCGCGCGTATGCAGCATCTGCTATCTGGGCACTCTACCACCACTTCTATCCAATTTCCAAGCAACTCACCCTGGCATAGTAGCACTATAGTCATCGATAGAGTCATCGGTAGAGTCATCGGTAGCTCTCAGCAAGTCACCTCATTCTCTATCATGATTCTCTCTCATGATTATCTATCGTGCATGGGTGGCTGAATCCACATTGCGCCAAGTGCCGCCAGAGTGTGCAACCCGTACCACACGTTTCTTAGTCTTTCTAGTGGCTTCGATTCGGCCATTAACCATACAAGCGCTCACGAACACAGTTGTGCAGACCGCACTGATGAGCAGGTAGCCGATAACGAGCGTGGTAATGTCCATAGTCTCAGTCCTCTATCCCTTTTGGGCTTGTTGTTCTGACAAGGAGCATTGAGGCCATTATAGGACATGGGCAATAAAACATGCGCCACTTAGCCAAGACTTTTGCTGGAACGTTACCCTACGTTTCCTATACGCTACAGTAGCGGGAATCTTATGGATGACTAGCGAGTGATGACCCTATCCCGAAAAGTTGGGCATGGTTCCATACGCCATCGCCGTACTTGCCAGCACAATGAAGGCGATGATCAACATGCCAATAACATTTCCAGTTTAGGAGCGCCAGTGCTATGGACACCAATCTCGGCCATTGCAGCCGCGCTGGGCAAATTGAAAAGGACCAACAGGAAAGAAAGAGGCTGCTCCGTCTTGAGCAGCCTCTCTGCTTTGTACATATTACTCCCCACAAGCGCGTCCAGTGATTTACCGAGGTCGTTTGCTCAGTAATAACTCCTCACCATTCACCGTGGTGGTTAGAACTTGATGAGCTTGAAGCCTTCGGCATAGGCCATATCCAGTGGTTCGCCCACGGCCTTGCCTCGTTCGCGCATCCGTGCGTCTAGCTTCTCGGTATCAGTGCCGACTTGGGAGACATGGCAAGCAAGCGCTGCAATCTTCTTATCAATCGTATCGCTGATGTCTTCAAAGTGATCGGCATTGTCTGTCCAATAGAGATAGGCTTGGCTCACGCGCCAGGGTTCTTCGTCTCCGAAAAGCTGCTCGGCAAAGATGTGCCATTCGCGCGCGGCCCAGAGGGCATCGAGAGCAGCATAGCCAGCGGCACGATGGTCAGGAGCAAGTTGATAATGTCGCCACGGGTCAATGGCAAAGAGAATATGAGGCTTGTGCAGGCGGATGAGGTGGGCTAACCGTGCGCGCAGCGCAAGTGTGTTCTCCAAGATGCCATCCGGATAGCGCAGATAGATAACCTCCTTCACCCCCAATACCGCAGCCGCGTTCCGTTGCTCTTGCTCTCGGCGCGTAGCCAGTTGTCCAGGACGCACATTGGGGTCATGGCTGCCTTTGTCACCACTCGTTATCAGGACATATGTAATTTCTTTGCCCTGGGCGGCAAGCTTGGCAATCGTACCCCCTGCGCCAAACTCTGGGTCATCCGGATGGGCACCAATCACCATCACCCGCTTCAATTCTTCTGCACTAGGTTCTGTAGCTGATTCTGCGGTTGATTCTGTGGCTGTTGGGGTAGCAGATTGCTCGTCTACAACTTCCTTGTCTCCTGCTTGAGGGACGGCATCGTCTTCAGTGTGCTCTTGTGCCATGGCTTCCGCCATTGGTAGTGCTCCTTCGTTTGGTATGGAAAGACCTCCTGTCCACTATATGCAGTAGCACAGGAGGTCTTCTCCAACTGCATATTGTATTTAGGCTCCTCGGATGGACTCGAACCAACAACCCTCCGGTCAACAGCCGGATGCTCTGCCGATTGAGCTACCGAGGATCGGCGATACAATATGTGGGGTCTAGTTGAGTGTTCTTCTACTAGATGTTGTGGTTACTTGAAATGATATGAGTAACGGTGTCAGCGAAGCCGGACGGTTGTTTTTAGACCAAAAAACAAGCCCACCGGCGTAACCGATGGGCTGCATAACAAGGGAGTATGGTAGAATCCTACCAGCCTACCCGATGACACCACATCAGCTTAGGTTAGCCCGTTGTTAGTGCTTCCAACACTGTCAGCGGGCGTTTCCATGTACACTATAACATTAGTCTTTGCATGCTGCAACCATTATTGCCTTGAATGCTGTTGGGTCCTCGGCTATAGGCTGGTAGGTGCGCTGTGGCCCCCGCTGCCAGAGATGCACGAGGCGATTTGTAAACAATGCGATGAGCGCCTCAAACCAATCGCTGTGCTGCTGCATCACAGGCGCTACGTCGCTATCGCGCACATCGAGATCCGCGGTTTGTGTTAGCAAATAGAGCAGATTGCGCGCCGCCTGTTGTGCAGGCGGTGTGATGCCGTGGGTCTGGTAGAGCTTTGGCAAGACTTGAATGGTATGACTTCCCAACCGAACAATCCCCACATACTGCGTTGTGCGCAGTAAGCGCTGACCCGGCCTGTTGAGGAGATGTACAAGGGTCATACTACTGTTGCCATTGAGACGGGCTATTGCATGTAGTTCACGGTCAGTCCAGTCGAATGGGATCGTCTCATGTTCGAATAGGATATGGGAAGTAGGATCCACGGTGTTGGACTACTCCTCCTCGAAGCCCAGGTTGGTAAATTTGAGAGTGCGGCTGTTTTCGGTGACAGTGCGAACCACGTTGTCAGGCGCACCCGTGGGAATGTCGGCTTCTACTTCGAGGGTTACTTTCACCTTTGCGCCAACCAATCCGGAGAGGTGGGCGATCACTTCTTCGGCAATCTTGCTGGCATCGCGGCCGACGCGTGTTGTGTCCAAGACGACGGTGCCGTGGAAGCGCTTGGGCCGCGCTACTTTGGGAGGCGTGATAATGGGATCCTCGATAATGGGGTCTACTGGATCGGTTGCGCCATCGTCATCGCCATCGTCATCGTCCGCAGGTGGAATCACTGGTGGTTTGATCTCCGCTTCGATTTGGCGCACAGCAACCCCTGGCTTGACAAGCAAACCTGGCGCATCGGCATCCAGCAACGAGACCTGTTGCCCGCCGCGCAG
>CAMPHP010000332.1 GCA_946885925.1 uncultured Litorilinea sp. | reverse complement strand
GCTCTATCCCCGCAGCCCCTATGGTGTGGCAAAAGTCTACGGTCATTGGATCACCATCAACTATCGCGAGAGCTATAACATCTTTGGTTGTTCGGGCATTCTCTTTAATCACGAAAGCCCGCGCCGCGGGCTGGAATTCGTGACCCACAAGATCACGCATGGTGTCGCACGTATTAAGCTGGGTCTGGCAGATACCCTACGCTTGGGCAATCTAGAAGCGCAGCGCGACTGGGGCTATGCGGGCGACTATGTGCGCGCCATGTGGTTGATGCTGCAACAGGGTGAGCCGGATGATTATGTGGTTGCGACAGGCGAAACACACAGTGTGCAAGAGTTTGTCGAAGAAGCCTTTAGCTATGTGGACTTGGATTGGCGCGAATATGTGGTGCAAGACCCCAAGTTCTATCGTCCTGCCGAGGTTGACCTGTTGGTGGGCGACGCAACCAAGGCTGGGCGCAAACTAGGTTGGGAGCCAACTGTAGATTTCCGCGGGCTGGTGCGGCTGATGGTTGATGCCGACCTGCGCGTTTTGCAAAACCCAGCCGAAGGCTATCCTACGGCAGCAGAAGAAGTGGCACAAATTTAAGCAGGAATCAGCAGGGCATTGTTGACATCTACAAAATGGGATTCTACCAAAAGCGTTTAACACCGTACTGTTCTAGCACAAGATCTGCGCTTACTAAGGGGATATTACGTACGAGAGCGTGAATCTCCAGTAATAAACCAGAGAAAGCTATGTGTGTCCAGTAAGATTTGCATTATTGATAATCCGCCATATCTTCTAGCGGCTCATCAAAATCGTCTGCAATATAAATAAGCCCTTTGGCGCTACCAAACTGGCGAGGCTGCATAGCACGCACCACAGGAGATATACGGGCCATAGGTTGGTCATCTTGCTCAATGACGACTTCTTCACCCTTGGCGACACGTTCCATTATTTCTAGGAAGTGTTTTTTTGCCTCGTGAATGTCGATGCGTGTCATAAGATACTCTCCTCACTCCGAAGGATTGGTACATAACTCAACTTATATAAGTTTATCAGAAGAGCGTTTTTGTCGTCTAGAAGGGCCATTCGCCGCCTTTACTGATTATTTTTTTGGGTAGAATCCCGTTTCGGGTGTAGATTAAAGGTAGATTCCCCCTCCTAACGTTTCATGAGCAGGATGCGTCGTGCTCTATTCAATAGATTGAACCGGTAATTCTTTCCTATGGCTGAAAAACTTCGCCTCTTCGTCAGTGCTACGAATGATCTTGAAGCCTCCCGTGCTGTCATTGGCCGCGTTGTGGCCGACCTGCCAGTACAAATTGGTGTGGAGATCCGCCGTACACCGGCCCACGGAGCGGCGTATGATGACATCTTTGAATTGATTGCGAATGTAGACCGAGTTTACTTTCTGCTTGGGCGTGATATTACCGCACCCGCTGGGGCAGAATGGCACTTGGCTTGGCAGTTGGAGCGCTCGATCCTGCCGCTGCGTGCAATGGTTCGGCGCACCCCCGCTGCCCAACAGTTCCAACGCAACTACTTAGGAGAGTGGACGACTGTTCGCTCCAACACAGAATTAGCGCAATTGGTGACGCTGGATCTGGTGCGGATTCTCAACCATCCCACCAACCGCTATGGACTCAGCGTACCAGATTTTGAACTGCTTACCCTCCACGCTGCGCGGGTAAGGAAACAAGCTCCCACCATCCAGGGTGAACCGGGTGGCGCGGAAGGTGGCGGCGTGCTGCTGGATACAGTCCACGGTGATGAGTTTGACGATCAATTCGATGATGAGTTGTTAGTGAGCAACTGACTCCGCCGGTGATGGCTTTGGATACACGTTCGCCTCGCTTGGGCCTCTGGCTACTGTTACTAGGTTGCCTCTTTGTCTGTGCCCCGACAACCTATCCAGGTTACTGGCAGAGTCAGGAAGGCTTTGTCCCTGTCTTTAATGCAGTCCATTCTGGTAATATTGCCAGTCTGGCAACCACGCCCGATCTTTGGCGCGGCACTGGGCGCAGCGCATTTCTCTTGGCACAACCCCTGATGCTGCTAGGAGCTACCCCCGTAGCTGCGGTCCGTGCGACCTTTGCCCTGGCATTGCTCTTAGGCGGGCTGGGGGTCTATGCTTGGCTGCATCCACGCTTGGGTGATCGCACGGCAGGGCTGGCAGGACTGGTGTACCTACTGCTGCCACCCATCCTCGCTACCGTCTATGTGCGCGGGAGCTTGGGCGATGCCTTGATCATCGGTTTGTTACCCCTGGCCTTGGCGGGATTGGCAAGCTATAGCGAGGGACGTTCGCTGACTGCTGCGGCTGTTGTCGTCCTGAGCGTGTTGTGGATGTGGCGCAGCCAGGCCGGACTAGCCCTCTTCGCCACACTGCTCTTAATCGCTTATGCCGCTTTCGTGGAGCGCTCACGCTTGGCAGTGTTGGTGGCGACACTCTCCGGTGCAGCAGGATTGGCAAGTTTGCTACCCCTTTGGTCGATCCAGGGGCCGTCACCCGCAAACTTTGCCGACCACTTTGTCAACGTGACCCAATTGCTGGTGGGCAGTTGGCAACCCACGCCAGGCAGTTCCACTTGGCAAACTGAACCCTCCCAGTTGGGTTTTGCAGCATCGGTCTTGAGCCTGTTGGCCCTGTGGCTTTGGGTCCGGCGAGTGGGCACCCCGAATAGCGACATGATTGGACGGTTGCTGCGCTTTGCTGGAATCGGCACGCTGGTCATGCTGTTACTGTCGCTCAACCTAATGGCTCCATTGTGGAGCACGACAGGCATGGAGCGGCTGCTTACCTATCCGTGGCAAGTGCTTTTGCTGGCGTGCCCGCTATTGGCAGTGATGGCAGGGAGTTTGCCGTCGCTCAACACCTATTTGCAGCGTGTCCCCCTGTGGCTGACACTGGTCGGGCTGGTGTTTCTGGGTAGCTATCCCTATTTACACGCAGACTTTACCCAGGTGAATCCACCTACCACGCCAGTAGCAACCTTTGGGCAACACCCGGATTTGGTGTTGCTACAGGCGAATGTCAGTGAGAATCAAGCTACAGGCGAAGCGAGCCTTGATGTGACCTGGCAAGTGTTACACCCCCTGCCCTTTGATTACAACGTCTTTTTCCAGGCAGTGACCCAGGAAAATGACGAAACAGAGATTGTGGCACAGGTAGATACCCAGCCGCGCCAAGGCAGGGAACCAGCAACGAGTTGGGAACCCGGACAAATCTTGACCGATACGTATCAACTGGAATTGCCTAACCCGCTGCCAGAGGGGGAACTGCGCTATTTCTATGGCTATTATGACTGGCGCGACGGGACTCGCTTGCCAGTGGATGGCGGCATTGACGACAAACTGATTCTGTATGGCGAGTAATGTAGCGCGTCCAGGCGCGGTTGTATCACAACCTACAACGTCCTCAACGCTCATGCCGCTCTGGCGCGATGGACTCTTTTGGCTTACACTAGCGTTAAGCTGGTTTGCAGTCGCTCCGTTTACCCTACCTGGCTATTTTTGGGGGGCAAACGATGCCCGGCACCATGTCTATTTTCTCTTCGAGTACAACCGGCTGGTCGAGGATGGTGTCTGGTGGCCGCGCTGGAGCCCTGACTTTACCTTTGGTTTTGGCTACCCCTTCTTTAACATTTACGGCCCGCTGAGCCACTTTTTGGCCGAACTCCTGCTCCATTTCCTCGGCTTTAATTATACAGCCGCGGTGGAAAGCATCTTTGGCTTAAGCGTGATCGGCAGCGCGGCAGGCATGTATGCCTTTGTACGCTCATGGGGCGGACGTCCGGCAGCAGTGATCGCCGCACTGGTCTATGTCTTTATTCCCTACCACCTGCTCAATCTCTATGTGCGGGCAAACTTGGCAGAAAGCATGGCGTTTATGTGGATGCCCTTCTGCCTATGGACCATGCGCCAAACTATTGTGCGGCCCCATTATGGCTGGGTGGTCGGGCTGGCGGCTAGCTATGCTGCGCTGATGCTGACCAGCAACTTGATTACCGTTCTCTTCTCACCCCTCTTGGGGCTGTATGCAGTCGTCCTGACCTTCGTCTATGGCGCACCCAACAATGGACGGCACGCGGGAGTAGGGGCATGGACTCGTGGACTCTTGCGACGAGGATTGCCAGGGGTCTTGGGGCTGCTGGCGGGTTTGGGGCTAAGCGCGATCTTTTGGATTCCAGCCGTGACGGAATACCAATATGTGCGTGTGGATCAATGGTTTGACGGAGATTACGACTTCCGCGGCCATTTTGTCTACTGGTACCAGTTGTTCAGCCCAAACTGGGGTTTTGGCGTTAGCACGATTGGCCCTGATGACCCCATTGGCTTCCAGCTTGGCCCAGCGGCATTACTCTTGGCAGTGGCGGGGGTTTGTCTGACCTGGCATAGGGCCGGACGGTTGCGTTGGGAGATCGCGGTATGGGTTGTGGGAGCAGTGGCTACGATCTTCGTGGCATTAACCTGGGCGGCTCCTTTATGGGAACTTCCCCTGATTGGCGCTTTCTTGGGTTATGCCCAGTTCCCTTGGCGATGGTTTAGCGTCACCGCCGTGACGCTCAGTGCACTGGCAGGGCTGCCACTGGTAGGCTTGCCCGATGATCACCGGCACGGTCTTTCGTTGGCCTTAGTGGGGCTGGCGGCTGTGGTGCTATTGAGCAGCTATCCCTTGCTAGAGGTGGAGATTAGCGAACCGGCAGAGGGGCCGATCAGTCTTGCTGCGCTCATGCGTTTCCAGCAATCCGCCGATGAGATGACAGGGGCCACCAAATGGACAAAGGAGATCCCAACCTGGAGTGGCATCGCCGATGTCTACGTCACCCAGGAACGGGAGGGGCAACCCGTGGAGCCAGTGACCTCTTATGTCGATCCGTCTGTCCTAAATTACAACGAAACCACTGGATTTGTGGTACATTCCATAACGCAAAATACGCTGATGGAAGAAGTTCAATACTGGTCGCCACTACCAGGTCGTGCCATCGTCTATAACC
>CAMPHP010000331.1 GCA_946885925.1 uncultured Litorilinea sp. | reverse complement strand
CTTCCGGCAGCATCACCAAGAAATGGTTGATCGGCCCATAAGCTGCACAGGCACGGATAAAATCTGCATTACGCTCAATGGCTGCCTTGCGTCGCCCCTTATCCGCAGAAATCATTCCCTTGTTGTCAGGTACATCTACCGAGCCGATCCGCAATCCGGCGTCGATCGCGGCCTTTCCGGTCACATCAGCGTCGGAGCGCAGGTCAATGACCTCCAGTCCATTGGTCGTTGCCCACTCCAAAAGTGTAGGCAAATCGTTCTGCCAGTTACCCCCGCCACGACGAAAACCAATCGGATAGTTTCCAGTTCGAGTCTTCACGACAAACGTCCTATTCTTTACTGACACTTGGATGATAACAATAATTTGTCGTACCCCTTCCTTGAAGCCTTGAACCCTCAGGGTAGCTTCAAGGAAGGTTGTACCAAATTTGTATAACGAGCCTCTTACAACAACACTTACAAAGTTGCTTCAACCTCGCTCAATGCCGCTTCCAAGATGTCAAGCGCCTGATCCATCTCGGAACGTGTAATCGTCAGTGGCGGTTGTAAGCCGATGGTGTTACCCATCGTCAGCTTAAAACTCAGCCCCCGGCGCAACGCGGCGTACATCACCTGCTCTGCCTCATCCACTGCTCGCGCACAGGTTGACCGATCCCTAACCAGTTCCATCCCCATCAGCAATCCCACCCCACGCACATCACCGATCAGGGGATGGTCACTCATCATAGCTCGCATCCGCGCCAGGGCATACTCCCCTTGCACGCGGGCGTTCTCTAGGTAACCTTGCTCTTGAATGGTGCGAATGGTTGCGAGGGCAGCGGCACAAAGCACAGGGTTCTTCTCATGCGTATAATGCCCTAATGCCTGTGCTGCCGCCACATTCAGCTCCTCGCGCGCGATCATCGCGGCCAATGGCAAAATGCCGCCCCCTAGCCCTTTTCCCAACACCAAGATATCAGGTGTGACCCCAAAATGCTCATAGGTGAACATGCGTCCTGTGCGCCCCAGGGCATGGGGGATCTCATCAAATATCAACAATGCTCCGTGGCGATCACATGCAGCACGCACCTGCTGCCAATAGGCTGCACGTGGGATATAAGGGATGCTGCGGACTGGCTCGGCAATAACAGCAGCAACATCCCCCTCTTTTTCCAACACATAATCAATGTAGCTCGCACACTTCAGGTCACAACCGCCGCGCGTCTGGCAATCCCAAAGGCAGCGAAATTCATCGGGAGGCGGCACATGCTCCACACCAGGCAGCAATGGCCCGATATTACGGCGAAAAATCTGCTCCCCACCGACAGAGATGGCATCCAGCGACGCACCATGAAACGAGTCCCACATAGCGATCACCTTATGCCGTCCAGTTGCCACCCGCGCCAACTTGAGCGCCATGCCTACTGCACCCGTCCCGCTAGGGCAAAAGAGTACTCGGCTCAAATCTCCCGGTGTCAACTCGGCCAAGGTGCGCGCCAGTTGTACGGCGACCCCGTTGGTATAGCGCCGCGTACAAAAGGAGAGTGTTTCCAATTGCTCCTTAATCGCCCCCACGACAGCGGGATGCCCAAATCCTACCTGATGGACATAGTTGCCGTGGAAGTCCATGTAACGCCGCCCTTGCGTGTCTTCAATATAGATGCCCTCGCAATGCTGCAAGACATTGAGGCAGGGAGTAGACAGAGATTGGTGAAGAAAGTAGCGGGCATCCTCATCCAAAATCTCTTGGGTGGTGGGGTCAATCTCTTCAGCAAGCCACGCCTGCCGGTGACGTGAGAGATTCAGGTCACCCTCAGATCGTAGATGGTCGAGTGCAAGGTCGCGGTCCATATCGCTTATGCAAAGACCTCATCAATCACTTGTCCACACCAGTTGTTTGGTTGTGGAATCCCCAATGCATAAAGCAAGGTAGGCGCAATATCGATCAAGCGTACCTCCTGTTCGATCTCGTATCCAGCAACCACCCCAGGCCCCCAGATCATCACCGGCACGGTCATATCCTCTGGCAGATCGGTGCCATGTCCGCGCTCATGTCCACCATGATCCGCCATCACGACAATCAGCGTCTCGTCCAGGTCACCATTCGCCGCCAAAGCCTGCATCAAGGCCCCAACCGCTTGATCAGCCATGCGGACAGCGCGCAAATAACTTGGTGACATCCAGCCGTGCAGATGGCCTAGCGCATCCGTGGCCTCCAGGTAAACAAAACTCAGGGTTGGCTTATGTTTGGGAATTGTCTCCAATGCCGTCGCAATCAGTTCGTCAAAAGCCTCATAGCTAATTCGCCGATAATACACTCGATCAAGCATGCCCGGGGGTGTTAGATCCCGCAATTCCTCCCAAGTATAGAAGGCTGCGGTTTCATAGCCTGTGTCATGTACCACAGCCATCAAACTGGGCGCAATTGCCGCGCTCGGTGTCCAGCTATTGGAAATGACCCCATGCTCCTCTGGCATTTGCGAATGGAAGATCGATGTGTGGCATGGCAATGTGATCGATGGCATGACTGACCTGCCGTGCATCGTCCAGGCCCCTTCCTGGCGCAATCGAACCAACGCCGGTGTCTCCGCAGCTTCAATGGCATCCGGACGGCAACCATCGAGCATAAAAAAGATGGCCCGCTTTGCGCGTGGCAGCGGCGTCAGTTCCACTCGCCCCGCGGCAAGTTCCGCCTCATATTCCTTCATCACCCGGAGAAAGAGATCACCATGGTCCACATTGACCATATCTACGCCCCACCGTAAAATCTGCCGGAACGCATCGGGTTGTTTGGCCGGATGATAGATCATCACCTTGATCCCTCGCTGGCGACATTCGGCCAGGAGTGCTTGGGACATATCTTTGAGCCGGACTTCGACAATGGATGCGCCAAATTCCTCATGGGCACGCGCCACATCTGCCACCTTCTCCACGTTCATCTTCAGCGCCATCTCCGGTGCTAGTGCCCGAAATTCTCGCGCGTTTTCGTCCTTGTTGAACCAGAAGAAACAAGCATCAGCCAGCCCGAAGTCACGTACCATTGCCACCAATTCAGGCAAATTCGCCGCCTTCACATCAAAGAAAATCTTGGCTTTGCCTTTCACCCAAGCGAGGAATGTCTCCAACCGCGGCACACGCTCACCGGCAAACTCAGGTGCAAACCAAGAGCCTGCATCCAATTCGTCAATCGCAGCCGCTGGCATCTCGTGGATCAATCCAGCACCATTGGTAGTCATCTCTAGCCCAGGACCATGCAGCATGTAGTGAATACCATCCGAGCTAACGTTCACATCGATCTCAACATAGTCAACTCCCCACTCGATACAGCGTCGTGCGGAGGCAAAAGTATTCTCAGGAGCGAACTCATTCGCCCCTCGATGACAGACGATTTCAACCCGCCGTGACATTCAGCATTTCCATCCCAGGCAGTGAATCAAGAATTCGATTTGAGGTCGTACCCTTCCTCGAAGCCGGGAACCCTTGGCTTCGAGGAAGGTCTCTGCGCTGCTGTTATTAAGTATCTTCTCGTCACCACGCAAGCTAGCGTTTTGGCAGTTCCAATAGATCCTTAACCTCTATAGGCTGTCCACTAGCAATCGACTCATTCGCGGCAATCCCCATCAGAATCGAGGCGGCCCCATCAATGTGCGAAGCGGCTCTGGCAAAGGGATCGGCAGGCGGATTGGCAGAGAAAATCTGCTCCAGCATCACTGCATCCCCACCGCCATGCCCACCGACACCTTCTGGAATATCAACTTCGTAGGGCTTGCCAAACATGGGGAAGACCCAAATATGCTTGCCTCCAAACTTTTCGACTGCCTCCGCATCCGTTTGCAGCGTCTCTTCAGCGCCTGCCACAAACTGCTTGCCCACCTGCTCGACCAATTCCACCTCAAGCCGTCCCTTGTCACCCGTAACTGCGATCCGATACCCTTCCCACGGGCTGTAGGCAACTAAGGAATAGGTCAGCAGCGTGCCATTCTCATAGCGCGCGGTCACGCTCATGGTATCTTCCGCCGTAATGTTGTCACCAAAAACATTGCGGTCACGCAGATAGCCTGTATCACCTTCAGCGTCCAAATACAACGCCTTCAACGTTGGGTTCGCATCCAGCCGCAAAGCAAAGGGGTCGCGACTGGCCGCTGCTTCTCCTGTATAGCGGTTATATCCGTACGCCTCACCGCGTTTGGCGGCATTCTCGCGTCCATAGAAAAAGAGCCCGCCCATCGCATATACCTGAGCCGGATAGGACTGGACCCACCAGTTAATCAAATCAAAATGATGGGTTGCCTTGTGCACCAGCAAGCCACCCGACTTATCCTTCTCTCGGTGCCAACGCCGGAAGTAATCAGCACCGTGGAATGTATCTAAGTTCCACTGAAAATTCACATGCAGAGGACGCCCAATCACGCCTTGCATCAGCAACTCGCGCGCTTTGGTGGCAATCGGCGCATAACGATAGTTAAAGGTGACGCGCAGTTTGCGCCCTGTGCGCTCGATCGCATCAAAGATTGCCCGCGCCTTTTCCGCATCAATCGTCATCGGCTTTTCGGAAATAGCGTCGCAACCCAGCTCCATCGCGCGGATAATATACTGGTGGTGCGTCGAGTCCATGCTCGTCACAATCACCGTGTCTGGCTTGGCTTCTGTCACCATGCGATCAAATGCGTCAGCGTGGTAGGTTGGCACAGATGGATGATCATGCTCCTCTGCCAACAAATCGTTGTACCAATCCATGCGCGTCTGGCTTAGATCGCACAAGGCAACCAGTTCGTTCGAATCCCTGTAGCGCCCTGCCAAGGCATCAATAAACATCTTGGCGCGGCCACCTGTCCCCACCAACGCATAGCGATGCTTTCTGTTATCCATCTTTTGTTGCTTTCCAGAGTTGATTAATGAACGTTTACAGGCGAGCTATGAGCCAAGAGTCTCGTTCTGCTCGACTCAAGCCGTCCTGTTCAATGCGCTAATTCATTCTGCTGGTTCATATAACTACGAGTTCGAGGGGA
>CAMPHP010000330.1 GCA_946885925.1 uncultured Litorilinea sp. | reverse complement strand
GTCACATTCATGCCTGCGTTGTTGACCAAGATGTCGATCCGACCCAACGCAGTGCGTGCTTGCTCTACCGCTGTCTGAATTTGCGTTTCGTCGGCAATGTCGGCGGCACAGATGACGGCGCGGCCACCTTGCGCTTCGATCTGCTGCGCGGTGGATTGGAGACGGTTGGCATCGCGCCCGACGAGCGCCACCTCTGCGCCCGCCCTGGCAAAGACCGTGGCGATGGCCTGCCCAAAGCCGCTGCTGGCACCAGTCACCAGCGCGGTCTTACCCTGCAAACTACTCATGTTTTGCTCCTCATTTGCTGGAGGGACTGTATGAAATTAGCTCATGCATTGGCAGAGGTTCGTGATTAACGTTTATTTTCCAATAGCACGTCGCTTGTGACTGTTGGACACCAAAACTTTTCGATATAGCCCACAACCAGTTGTGTTCCTGTGTCGTGATCCACGTAGGGAGCCATCGCTGGATTGTACATAGTATCGGTCAGGTCACGCACCAGGGCCACATTGACGCCCCATTTCACCAATTGCTTGATGCCAAACGAGCGGTTGAGGATGCACATGTTGGTATGGACACCCATGATCAATACTTGGCGAATGCCATGCAGTTGGAGGAAATTATAGATCTCCTGCCCATTGTCCGAGATGCCATCCACCGAGTAGTCAATCTCCAACGCCGGGTGCTGGCGTGTCCAGACGCGCTGGTGAATCTCGGTCTCGCCCGTGTCCGAGCCACCATCAGAATCGTCAATGGGCAGAGGGGGGACGGTACGCTCTACATCGGCGGGTGGGGAGATATAGGGCGCTGCGCGCATTTGGCGGCGCGCTGGCGTCTCTGCATAGTAGCTCATGGTATCCGAGGGCGC
This sequence comes from uncultured Litorilinea sp., assembly GCA_946885925.1. The sequence goes on along the minus strand of CAMPHP010000330.1, from coordinate 4,125 downwards.
GTGAATAATGCGCACGCCAAGCGCCCGCGCCGCCATTAACACCTGATTCATGTGCGGTGCCATTGCGTCTACCCGTTCGGCTGCGCCCCGGCTCCAATGCTTATCCCACATATCACAGACGATAATCGCTGTCTGCGATGCGGGAATGGTACGCCGCACGATCTCCTCGCGCCAGACATTGTGGCCGTTTGCGTCTTGCAGCAAATAAGAACGGCGAAACGGGAAAAGCAGTTGCCCCGCATAATCGACACCGCGTGCTTCAGTACCTCTTGGCTCCGATGTTTCGTCCATTACGTCCTTCCCTTACTTGCTCTTTTGGCACTCCCAAAGAAAGTAAACTTGTTCGCCTACTGTTTGACTCGTTGTTAGCTCTGACCATTCATCTGCGTAGATAGATAATCACGCAAAACCCGGCTCGAATAGGCGGTAAAATAGTGACCTCTATAGGGCTGTGGCGGGTCTAGGTCCAGCGCATTCGCAAAGTGCATTGCTTTGCCCTCGCCCAAGACTAGATTCTCCAGCGTTGCTTCGGTGATAACGTGATAGATATAGACACGTCCGCCGCTATGATGGGGCAGATTCCAGGCCAAACGCCAACTTTTCACCATCTGCTGGGTCAATTGCAGTTCCTCGTCCAATTCACGCCAAAGCGCAAAGTCTGGGTCTTCGTCTGCTTCCATATGACCGCCAAAGAGTGACCAATGCAGCGGGAAATTTGGCGCATGTTCGTCGCGCAGTTGCAGCAGTAATCCTAACGTAGGATGCTCAATAATGGCTGCTGCCAGCGATACAACTCCCGGTTGAGGGGGGGATCCTGGTTGTGTCATGCTCTCCATCCATAAATCATTCTAGTACAATTCATTTCTAAGCCATCGTAGGCAGCATGTCGCCACTCACAGCGTAGCGCAGCGGCTCACCCTTGAAGAAACGCTCCATCTCTTCCACAATGACTGTACCCTGGCGCAACCGTGCTTGGCGGCTTCCTCCAGCCACATGGGGTGTGACGATCACATTCTCCAAGCGCAAGAATGGACTATCGGGAGGTAAAGGTTCTTGGTCAAAGACATCCAATGCGGCCTGAATCCGCCCGCTTTGCAACTCAGCCAGCAATGCGTCAGTGTCTACAGTGTGAGATCGTGCGGTGTTGACAAAGATCGCGCCATTGGGCAGCGATGCCAGGTGTTTTGCGCTGACCATGCGATAGGTCTCTTCGGTCGGAGGAGCTTGCATGGTGACAATAGCACAGTTGGCAAAGAGTTCTTCCAAACTGACCGCTGTCACGCCCAATTCGGCGGCGCGTACTGCATCTAAATAAGGATCGGCTACCCAAACATCCACATCCCATGCCCGTAATAAGCGAATCACGCAGCGCCCGGTATAGCCTGCACCGACCACACCGACACGCTGGCCTGACAGTTCCTCTCCCAAGAATTGTGCTTCTTGCCAGGGTACGCCGCTCTTGAGCTTGCGGTCAAGTACATGCGGTTGGCGTAATGCGAGCATGATGAGTAGCACGCTCATTTCGGCCACTGCTGGCGCAATCGCCACTGCTGCATGAGTGACCTGGATGTCGCCATCAAAAACTGGCAGAGGTAACATTTTCTTGATACTACCCGCAGAATGGGCAATCAACTTCAATTGATCCGCTGCCGCTAACACTTGGTCTGTAAAGGTCGGCGTGCCCCAGCCGGTGATCACTGCGTCATAACCAGCGATCTCCTGGGCCAGTTTATCGCTGCTCCAGTTCTCTTCGCTTTGGTTAAAGGTAACATTTGCAACTTCATGCAAACGTGTTTGCGCTGCCGGTGTGAACAATAATTGGTAGAGGCTGGGTTTGAGGGTCACCAGCACAGTTGGTTTGGACATGGCTATATCGCTTCGCTTCCAGGGTATGGATTGACCTTTGCTAGGTATCGAGCTAGATATCAAGCTAAATATCGAGTGCTAAGTATCGAGTGCTAGGCATCAAGGGGAATCGTTGTGTGCCTGCGGGGCAAAGCACACGCCGCTCTGTCAGCCGCACCTCGCGGGCACAGCATGACAGACGGGTGGCGATTTGAATTTAATGTACCGAAGCCAGCGAGTCTTTTTCGTCCAGTGGCTCTAGTGGCTCCTTGACGTGGATGGCGCGGCCATCTCCATAGGCAAAGGCAAAGGTGCGCGTAGGGGCAGCCCACCGTACACCATTGGCGATGACATGGCGTACACCGCTATGAAAATAGGTGGGATGGGTTTCATGACCAGGGCGGAAGTAGAAGATCTTGCCATGACCCCGATAGAAACAGCAGCCAGAGCGGAAGATCTCGCCGCCTTTGAACCAAGAGACCATTACCAGTTCGTCGGGTGCGGGAATGTCAAAATGCTCGCCATACATCTCCTCTTCGGGGATGTCGATATAGGGTTCCAACCCTTCGGCAATGGGGTGTGCTGGTGATACGATCCAGATGCGCTCATTCTCGCCTGCCTCGCGCCAGCGCAAGCTGCATGTTGTGCCCATCAGCCGCCGGAAAATTTTGGAGTGATGACCCGAATGGAGCACGACTAGGCCCATGCCGTTCAACACCCGCGCCTGCACCCGATCCACCGTAGCGTCGGAAACCTCTCGATGTGCCATGTGTCCCCACCACAGCAGCACATCCGTTTCGGCCAATACCTCATCAGAAAGGCCATTCTCTGGCTCGTCAAGTGTGGCAGTGCGAACGCTGGTTAGACCCTGCTCGCGCAAGCCATCGGCAATCGCATGATGGATACCATTGGGGTAAATCTTCTGCACCGCTTCATGCGACTTTTCGTGACGAAACTCATTCCAAACCGTGACACGCAAATTGCCCATCGCGCAACCTCTTTCGGGTAGTATCAAACACCAGTATCAAACATCTAGATCAAGCAAAAATATCAAACAGAATCTCACTTGAATCTTACTTTATTTTACCATAGGCAAACAGCGCCAACGTCGTTCACCTCCCACCGTTGCCACATAACCGCCGATTTGTGCTTGCAGATCGGTTTGGTCATGGAAAAAGGTGCTGAGTTGCGAACGAAAGGCGGTCACTGCTGCATATTTGGTCTCCAATGCAACGGTATCCAGGCGAACCGTCTCGGATATCCATGCTCTGTTGTTGCCTAGACAATCATTCTTCGGGGCATCAAGCACCAGTTCCAGTTTTCCTGGCTGCTGGGCATAGGGATAATCCTCATAGTAGAGTAGCTTGTCAATGCCAAAGGCACGCTCCGCAGCCATGCGCGTTAACCGGTGATCCACATGGTTGCCCACAGCGAGTGGTGCCAGCAAATGCCGCGCAGGGGGTAGCGCCCGCATCTGCTCAACCAATTCGTCCACCATGCCGAGTTCGGCAGGGGCTATAGGGCCAAAGATGTCAGCGTCATCGACATAAAAAGGCATGCCTTGTGAATCGACGCGATAGATGCAGTCGGGGACAGCCCAATGGAGCGCATCCGCACCCAAGATGGCGCAGGCTGCCAGATCTTCTTCCCGGCGCACCGCAGTTGCATCCACCACCAACTCCCAACGGTTGTGCAGACTGGCGGCATAGGAGGAGACGGGCGCTATGGGATCACCCGCGGTAATGGTGACAATCAAAACGCGTTCGCCTGTCTGCGTTGCCATATAGATCTGCCCGCCGCAGGAGAGGGCTGCATCATCCAAATGGGGCGAGAAGTAAATCCAGTCGTAGTCTGCTGATGCTGCTGATCTATCCATAGACAATTTCTTTTCCTACCTGCAATTTTTCCACTTGCCTGCTTACAGATGAAGGCTCTGTATCGACTATACTAGCTATAGACTATCTATAGCGACCATTCATGGCGCTAGTTAATACGCACCCGTCACATTCCTAAGTTGCTCATGTAGGTTTGTATATACACCAGTAATTCACAAAAGTTGCGTGTATCACTGGTGTAGATTACTGGGTATAGAAACGAAATAAACAAGGAGCGTTCATGCAGACCCTTTTGGCCCCACCGATTCGCCGGATTGCCATGCTCAGCGTTCATGCTTGTCCCCTGGCGCTGATGGGTGGCAAAAAGACTGGCGGTATGAATGTCTATGTGCGCGACTTCAGCCGTGCCCTCGGCCAAGTGGGTATCGAGGTTGATGTCTATACC
>CAMPHP010000329.1 GCA_946885925.1 uncultured Litorilinea sp. | reverse complement strand
GCGCTATATTGCAGGAATTTCCGTCGGTTAAACTTGGATTGGGACATACTCCACCACTCCTTTGGTAACGGTGCTCAAGACAGAGATATTCGGTTAGGGGAAGTTGTAAATAGGGAAGCAGATATCAACTAAGAAAATGGGTCTACAAAGTCCTTGGGAGCTTCAAATGCATGACCTTGTACCCTACAGTAAACCATATCCTCTCCCGCGATGCAAACCGATTTAATAATCCTTCGCGGCGCGTCTTGAACACAAAAACTGGCGTCAGGTGCGAAATGCACCTGACGCCAGTTGCTAGGCATAACAGATTTAGACAGATGGGCTATTGCCCTGTCCTACAAAGTTGGCTTGAACAGTTGATCACGGGTAACGTTCAATTGCACGCCGTCGTTGGTTACACTCGCAATTTGCTCTGGCAAAATATAGCGGTCGGCGGCAAAGAGTCCGGAAGCATCCAGGCGGATATATCCATTGAGCAGGAGCTTATTTCTGATCACGTCTGGCACATCAGTTGGGAAAAATGCTTCGGCGAGTTCATCCACGAGTGAATCCTCGCGCATTTGTGGATCATCTGCGGCTGTTACTGAAGCTGGCCCTGTGCCAAAATTCTGCTGTGTTTCGCTGGCTGCACCAAAGTGAACAAATTCCACAGTCCCAATACGCTCGTTATTCCTGTCGAAGACATCCATTCCTTCGCGGATATTTCTTAGGATGCTGTGTTCTCCAGTCGCATCGGTGATGTCGTTGCTGCCAGTTCCGCTGTGCATACTGTTGTGGTGAGTCATCCTCTGTTCCTCCAATCATTATCAGACTCTGAGTACCCCAAAGTCAGAGAGGGATCGTCGCTGTCCATCAGGATAGAACAATCAACTCGAGTACACCATAGATTGCTGAACAGAGTCAGGATACAGAAAAAGATATAGCGAGTGTACTCCCTCATCGGAGCCACCCAGAGGGTTCCCGGCTCCAAGGAAGGTTCTTTGCAAGATCTTTACAACACCACATAGAGCGGTTGGTGAGGCACGAGGAGTGCGGGAGCATCAAGCGTAATTTCTCCTGCCTCTTGCGTGGATCCTACTTTAACTCCTGCCACGTTGACACTTCCAACCTTATGATCCGCCAAGAAGGGTAATCGCAACGTGCGCAGTGCCAATGTGCCATAGTGCAGATGCACCTCGGCTGTATCGGGTGTTAACACAAACTCACCCCAGCCTGAATCCAGCGACCAGAAGCAGCGGAAATAGCCATCCTCGGCGCGCAAGGGATTAAAGCCAATCATCCCTCGCGTCATATCAAATTCAAAGCCGCTAAAGGCATTGAGCAAAGCATAGGAGGCCATCGAGCGCGCATAGTTGGAACCACATTCAAACTCGTTCCAGGGATTGCGCCGCTCGCCATCATAGCGCCGCCGCACAGCCTCCACACAACTCATTCCCTCATCCACCAGCCCGGTCATGATCATATGCGTGGCAGCGGCATATTCAAAGCCATTCATCGTCTCTTGGGAATAGGGAGCTGGAATTACGGGCTTTTGCGCGCCTTCGGGCCAGGCACAGATGACCAATCCGCCTTCATCGTTCAGACAATAAATCCGGCAGGGATTATAGACATCGCCCATACGCGGAATATAGTTGTATTTAAAGATGGCAGCGTTGGCTTGGCGCACCTGTTCCGGGTCAAAAATTTCCCCCAAACCATAAAGGCTTGCGTGCCACTGTCCCAACACTTGGTCAATGCTGCTGCCCTCGGCAATCTGATATTTGATCTCCCCGTGTTCGGCAGTCCAGTAAGCGTTTAGCGCCGACCCACCGATCAGCACAGAATGGTCGTCAAAGCCCTCAATGATCGAACGGTCATTCAGATCGACCCGTTGAGAATAATATTCGCCATTAAAAAGCTCTTTGTCTGCCCACGCCTTGCCGCGCACAAAGATTGCCTCATACTCCGCAGCAGCCTCACTATCACCCAAGGCGGTAGCCATCTCCGCTGCGGCTTTGAGCGCGCCTAAGTACATGCCAGTCAGCCAGGAGTTAGGACCAAATAGCTCCATGTCAAGCGTGTGATGCTGGCGGCCCCAAAGCACGCCCGTCTTTTCCGGGTCCCAGCGGTCAACGTTTTGCGGGTTCCAGGCAAATTCCAGTGATGCCTTGATGGCAGGCCACAACTGCCGCAACCACTCGGTATCACCGCAGATCTTCCAGTCGCGATAGCTCTTCATCACCCCACCAAACTGCCCGTCGGCGCAGGGGCGGAAATCCCATTGTCCAACGCCGATGGGTAGTTGCAGCCGGAAGGGCATACCGCCATCATCACGTAGATTGTACTTGTAGTCCGCCTCGCGCATGGACCGCTCTAGTGCGGGGAAAAGAAAGGAAAGCGCCTGGGCATAGTTCCACACATGCGTACACGAGCCTTCGCAACAACCTTCATCCGGCCCACAGCCTTCCCAGCCATAAAAGGTGCCATCTTGCAGGCGCAGCACAGTAGGTGATTTGAGGATGCTGATATTGGCGGAAATGGCATCCAACGCCGCGGGGGGTAGGTCTGACGCAAAAAGCGCAGCGTGTAATTGTGGGGTTGTAAGTGAGAGCAGGTCCCTTTCGGTCAGGGCGGAGGCAGCGCTCGCCTGTGAATCGGCCCAGAGGGTGGCATAGTAATTGCGCCAGAGCCACGGAATATCCGGACGGTCGGGGGGTGGTGCTTTCCAATAATTATCCGAGTTGGGAAAGTTCCAGCTAATCACAAAGCGCACCGTGCGCGTCTGTCCAGGTTGTATTGGCACATGCACAGCCAGCAGCCCATTGTTGCCGTTGCCTGCTTGCTCCGGCGCATAGACGCGGTTCTTAAAGGGACCTGGCGTTGTCAGGTCGTGCCAGTAGACCTCCAGGTTATCAAACCACGCACCGCGAAACCAGTATTGTTGATAGCTCACTGTTATATCTTGTGCCAACCCGGCGTCGGTTGCTAGGGTACGATCCCCATAGGCTGGAACATTGGGAGCCAGACCATCGCTGGTAAGGTGCAAGCTATGACCCCACTCCTGTACAACAAAGCTGTTGATATTATTGGCAGGCTGTGGATTGCCCAGCACACCCACCAGTGTGTAAGTCAGCGGCGTATTGGTTGGGTTGGTGATGCTAAACTCAAAGAAGGCCGCGGGAATGCTGGAATTTTTGTCGTTGGTTGGAATCAGCGGGTTAAAAGCTCGTTGGATGATCTTGCCGGGGAAGTGACTATCATGAAAGGTTAACTCTGCGATTGGATACTCGCCGCGGAAATCTACCTGAGAGAAGTGGGGGAGTCCGGTCAGATATTCGCGCCGCGGCCCCCATCCATAGGTCCGCGTACGCAGGCCAGTGATTTCTCCTTCATACGGCGGCTGCAAGTCACCATGAAGAATGCGCGCCCCGACCACCCGGCCCTCTCCGTCCTCTCCTTCCGCTTCGGCACGGATGGCAAAGTGGGAAAAGCCATTGACGCTGCGCTTGTTCGGACGATTGAAGATCTCCCAATCGATTAAGCGGCCATTACCAGCCAAACCAATACAGCCAGAACCAATGCCCCCCAGCGGGAAACTAATCTGGCTGGTTTTGCTGTCTTGATAGAGAAAATAGTCGCTATGACGCATAACCAGTCCCCTAATCCTTTCTATCTCTCTTTTTGTCCTAGTTCAATGGCTTTGGCGACGATTTGCTCACCTGCCTCTGGTGCAAGTGCCGCGGCATAGCCATAGTATTTATAGGCATCTTCTACCTCATAGCCGCCCAGCGCATAAGCGCGTCGCGCGGGGATATAGCCCACATCGCCATTGGCAAAGCCGCAGATCATACTCTGGGATACTCCACTCTGCCAGATCCCTTCTTTAATCTGCAACCCCAACTCCACAAAATATTCCCCAGGCACGCCTATGATCACTAGATCGCCAATGCGGATCATCTGTATTTCGGCGCTGACAGTGGGCCTAAGTTGGCCCTCCTGCATTGCCTCAAACATGCGCTCGGCCCAATGCACATGCGCCCACTGCACCGTGGCCTCGGCAGGTTGCCCGGCACTTTCCGCGGCAAAGGCTGCGTGCTGGTACTTTGTGCGCCACGCATTCCATTGCTGGCGGGTGGGCAGGGAGAGCAAGGGCAGATCCAGCATCTCCCCGGCTACTTCCAAGTGTGGACCGGGCACTGGTGCCAACCCCGGCAGAGCAGCCAACGCCGCATCCGCCACCGCGCTGCCCACGGTTGCCAAACTCTCTTCCCCACGCGTGACAGGTCCTACATCCCCGATCGCACCCATCAAAAAGAGTGCCACCGCTCCGGTCGCCTGCTCAATCCGGCTGGTGACCAGACCCGGATAATCAGCCGTAATATGGCGATTGGTATGGTTGAGCGTAGTCGGGTGACAGGTGTAATTCACAACTACCGAAAGTGGCGCGCCCTCGGCATCATCCACGCGCAACAATCCAACTTCCGGGTCAATGACATCACCCGGTTTGCGGCGGTTGTGGACCCCGGTACTGCTTGCTGCGCTGCCCACCGCCAACGTCACTGTTTGCAAGCTCGCCTGGGCCTGTACTACGGCATCGACAATGCGCGGCACCAAACTCTCCACATAGTCCGGATCGATCTTGCCACAATCCACCAGCGTAATCGTGGCAGGGCCGCCATGTGTATGTGTGCACGCGATCATCACTTGCGGCGCAGCAATGCCGGTTGCCAGTGCAATACGGTCGCGTATCTCGACAACCAGGTCGCGGTCCAAGCCAAGCAGATCACAGCTAACCAGCGCAACCTGCTGGTCATCATCATCCAACACCAAAGCGCGTGCATAGAGCGGGTCACGTACACCCACGCTAGGATTTTGGCGGGCGATGAAGCCCGTAAGGTCAACGCCAACGTGAGGCGTAATGTCAATGCGGGCAACACCTGCGCGTAAGCTGGTGGACATAAGCAATCCTTTACGATGGGATATGGCTACTGATTGAGGGTCGAAGCGCAGCCAATAACGGGTAGTTATGAACTATGATCGTTGGATAG
>CAMPHP010000328.1 GCA_946885925.1 uncultured Litorilinea sp. | reverse complement strand
ATGCGATCAGCGCTAGAGGCATCCACGCAAATCACAGCGTCAAAGGGGTGTTCTTGCACCAGCGCGCGATAATCGTCATCTTGGGCAGTAAGTATCTTGTCAGCACCCGGCAAAACTTTATGCTCATCGGGCACTGGGTCTTGGAGTGCCAACGTTGGCTGCTTGCCCAAACGCAACAAGAGCCAGCCCAACCCCAGGAGGCTGCCAACAGCGTCACCATCGGGCTTGACATGGCTGATACAAAGAATCTGGTTGGCGCTTGCCAGCGCAGTAAGCAAAGCAGGTTCAATCGTAATCATAATCTCTACACAATATCCCTTGTAAAATACGTAATTATATCGCTTATAGGCTAGATCTTTTGTAAAATTAATCTCTTATGAAAAGCTATAAAAAAGCATGTCAAGGAGGGATGCCCCTCCTTGACATGCTACTTAAACATTTGCGCTTCTACGACGGACATGCCCATGGTTTAACAATTATTCTGTTGGGGGCATTGCGGGGGGTTCTTCGGCCCTATTCGTCGTGCGACTCGCTGCAATCTGGCGCAGTAGTTCATCGACGCGCGCTGCCTTTTCCGGGGTGTCATCATAATAGAAACTTAGCTCAGGCACTGCCCGCAGGCTAGCTCGCACAGCAATCTGGCGGCGCAAGAAAGGTGTGGCATGGCGCAATCCCTGCAACACCTCGCGTTTGGAAAGCTCCTCATCATCGTGCGTGACATAGACTTTCACATTACGCAGGTCGCGGCTCACATCCACACTTGTTACTTGCACCAGGCTAAGACGAGGATCGCTCAACTCATTGGCGATCATAATGCTCAGTTCCTCGAATAATAGTTCTGAGACTCGTTGTTGGCGGATGGTCGGCATAGACCCTCCTCTTTATCCAAATAATGAGCAGTTCCCCAGGTAGAAACCCAGGGAACCACCAAGAACCTAGCCAGCCGCCAATTAGCGCACGCGCTGGCGTTCGTAAACAACGATGGTATCGCCCTCTTGGAGCAAATCATCCCCAACAGCCAATTTAATGCCACACTCGAAGCCGGTGCGGACTTCGGTGGCATCTTCCGAGAAGCGTCGCAGCGTCTCGATACGCGTCATTGGCGTTAACTCTTCGCCATTACGCATGCCCTGGGCCAATGCATTGCGGCGAACAACACCACTGGTGACAGTACAACCAGCGATGACACCCCGACGCAATTTGAACAACTGAAGCACCTGGGCCTCGCCAATCTTCACCTCTTGGTAGATCGGCTCCAACATACCGGTCAGTGCGGCCTCCACATCTTCAATCATCTTGTAGATGATATTATAGTGGCGAATTTCCACACCTGACTGTTCGGCCCGCTGCACGGCTGCTTTGTCAGCCCCTACGCTAAAGCCGATAATTACGGCATCACTGGCCTCGGCCAACATCACATCCGACTCAGAGATGTCACCGATAGCCGCCTGCAAAATCTTGACACCGATCTCGTCGTTCCCCAGATCTTCCAGACTCTTGAGCACTGGCTCGAGCGAGCCCTGCATATCAGCACGCACAATCAGATTAAGGGTCTTAGTCTCGCCCCCTTCAAAGCGGGCAAAGACTTCCTCCAACGTCATGCTGCGACGTTGTACACCTTGGGCAGCGCGGGCAAGCTCGTCCTGGCGTTGTGCAGCGACCAGTTTGGCCTCACGGTCATTCGGCATGACCTCAAAGATGTCCCCCGCTTTGGGAACTTCTTGCAAACCCAAGATCACCACAGGATCGCTGGGGCCTGCCTCTTTGACAATTTGCCCCTCTGGGTTGAACATTGCCTTAACGCGGCCCCAGGTGTTGCCGACCACAATGGCATCACCACGGCGCAAGGTCCCATTCTGCACCAGCAACGTGGCTGTTACCCCACGGAATTTGTCCAATTCTGCTTCAACCACTGTGCCAACACATTTACCCTTGGGGTTGGCCTTGAAGCCTTCCACCTCGGCAACCAGCAAGATATTCTCAAGCAGGTCTTCAATACCCATGTTGGTCAGTGCACTCATTTCAACGACAATGGTATCACCACCCCACTGTTCAGCTTGGAGTCCCTCTTTGGCGAGTTCTTCCATCACCCGCTGGGGGTTGGCGTTGGCCTTGTCGATCTTATTCATCGCCACAATAATTTGCACACCCGCAGCCCGTGCATGGCTGATGGCTTCACGGGTCTGCGGCATTACACCGTCATCCGCCGCCACGACCAAGACCACAATATCGGTGACTTGAGCACCACGAGCACGCATGGCGGTAAATGCCTCGTGACCTGGGGTGTCCAAGAAGGTAATCTTGCGCCCATCAATGGTTACTTGATAGGCACCCGTGGCTTGGGTAATACCACCTGCTTCGCCTGCCGCCACATTGGTGTGGCGGATGCGATCCAACAAGGTGGTCTTGCCGTGGTCAACATGACCCAAAACCGCGACCACTGGCGGACGTTCTACTAATTCTTCACTCTTCTCGGCCTCACGAATGCGCTGGACAAAGGACTGTGCAGTCTGTGTCTGTTCAGTCGTCTGCTCAACCGTACCTTCATCCTCATTCTCTGAATCGGGCCATCTAACCGCAATCCCTAATTCTTCGCCCAAGATGACCGCAGTATCATGGTCAATGCTATGGGTGATGGGGGCCATGATGCCATATTGCATCAAGACCTTGATCAAATCGATGGGACTACGTTCCATCAACTTAGCCAGATCACGCACAGTGATGGAATCTTCAACCACCACAGACTCTATTGGCTGTTGCTCGACACGGACTGCTTTATCGGAACGGTTTGGTCCCTTGCCCCTGCCCTTGCCATTCTGTTTGGCCTCGCCCATCAATTCTTCTTCGAAGTCATTGTTGCGGGATTTTACTTTACTTTTGGCTACCATTTGTCCAACCTCCTAATTCACATGAGCGAGTTGCTCCGAAGCCGATAGATGAGCGCAGCAAACGAGCGCGACACGGCTCTAAACCTCAAGCCCCCTCAGCACGACCTTCAACGCCTCGGCGCGACCATCCATAGATGGGTCGCCTTCCAAGTATGGGGCGAACATCGGGCAATAAGGGTATTAAATCAAAGTGAAGACAGGATGGATCCAGAGGGGAGAAGGAGGAGATGGCAGCCAAGGTTAGATCATGGTCGATCCCCCTTTGCTACGATCCGCGGCCTAGCCGCCCAACTCTGGATTACCTGGTCACAAGTTGCCATCACGATGCACAAGGTGCATTACAAAAAGGCAGTTCATGGGACGTTCTCACCGTGACTCATACAACTAGTGCCTGAGACTTTCGCGCTTTCATACTTCCTCTTTCCGGCTTGCTCTTACCTACTACAAGTCTCTGCTATACAAAGTACCTGCTATACAAAGTCTCTGCATGGGGGCAATGCGGCACCCATCATAATTGACTACAATCTGATGGGTGGAGCGTGACTTTACTCTTGAGCTTTTACCCCTAGCTTTGCAGTGCTGGCCCCTGTGACGAGAGCTTCTCTGTTGTCACAGGCTCGGCAGCCGCATCTACATCTTGCTCCGCATCTTCTGATTCGGGCAGCGTTGCCATAAAAGCCAGCAATGCTTGGCGGTTTTCCTCGCTCAAACGGGTGCGTAGAGCTTGCTCAATCCGGCCTCCGCGCATCACCGCCCGCCAACAGCTTTGATAGGGGTGCAAATATGCGCCCCGACCTGCTCGTTTACCCGTGGCGTCAATCTCGACACCGCTTTCTGTACGCACCAACCGTAGTAAAGCACGTTTGCCTGCCACTTGACGACAAGCAATGCAGGTGCGCTGCGGCACATGTTTGGGCTTTACCCCTTGTTTCTTTTGTGCCATCCTGCCCATCTATCCCTATCTTAACACCTGGCTTCCTCAATAAGCATCTAGCAGTTTTGAGGAGAATCACCTTACCGGAAGCCGCATAGCTTCCGGTAAGATTCACGCCTTTTCCTGCATAAGCTATTGCCCACCAGTTTGCCAGGAAAACACAACGATTCGTGTCAGAGTAGCTTATTCGTCATCCTCAAGCTGAGGTCGCCACTTCTTCCCTTTGGACTTGGAGTCAGGCTTAGCGGTCTTCTTGGCTTTGCCCTTGGCTGCGGGCTTAGCCGGAGCTTTGCCTTTAGCTCGGCCCTTCTTACCAGCCTCTTCCTCGTTCCACTCTTCTTCGATATCTGCCTCATCCAAACCAACCAAGAGTTCGGCAGGAATCTCGAAGTCGCGGGAGAGTTCCACACCCTTGCCCTTACGCGACCGCAACATGTCAGCGGTAATCACCTCAGGCAGGCTGTCAATCCGAGTAACGTCCTCTTCTGATTGAGGCTCACTCGTCTCCTCGTCCCTGCTTGCTGTCGCAGGTTCAGGCAGATCCAGTGGCAAGCTTGGAAATTGCTCTTCTTCTCCCGCTTCAAAGTCTGCGGATTCGAAGTCTCCCGCTTTAGCTTCTTCGGCGTCAATGTCCAATGCTTCCCCAAATGGCTCTTTGGGCAATTCGAAGCCCTCAACCGGCCATAAGTCACGGAAGTCACTCCGCTCACCGGGAAGTTCGGGCATTTCGAGCGATGGCAACTCAAATGCATCAGCGCGTTCGTTACGCGGCTCCATATTCTCCAACGCACGAGCAGCCTTACTGAGCAAGTCATCGCCCATGCTGACCGGGGGCGTCTCTTCGTCTTGCAGGAAGCGTTCCACCACCGAGAAGAGATCAGATGAGCGGCTCTTGGTCGGCTGCTCTGTTGCCAACCGATCCAGCCCTTCCTTCATGGCTTCGCTTTCGCTCTTGATATCAATGCGCCAACCTGTAAGTTTGGCGGCCAGACGGGCGTTTTGCCCTTCCTTGCCAATGGCAAGGCTCAGTTGACGGTCGGGCACAACCACAATCGCCGTCTTGATAGAGCCGGTTTCATCCAGCAAAACACTATTGACCTTGGCCGGGCTGAGTGAATTGGCGATGTAGGTGGAAAGCTCTGTATTCCATTCCACTACATCAATCTTCTCGCCCGCCAGTTCGTTGACAATATTCTGAATACGTAGCCCGCGCATACCCACAC
>CAMPHP010000327.1 GCA_946885925.1 uncultured Litorilinea sp. | reverse complement strand
CGATGTTGGTGGGTGGCAGTTTCCTGGTGGCGTCGGATGTTATCGGGCGTGTGATTGCGAGTCCAAGCGAATTAGCCGTGGGTGTCATGACAGCGCTGATCGGCGGGCCAGTCTTTATTGCCCTCGTCTTGTGGAAAGTAAAGCGATAGAAACCATGCTCGATTCCCAGACAAACCCCTCCATCTCGCAATCTGTTACGCATCCACCCGACAAGCACCCCATGCGCGCTCCCTGGCTAACGCTGCGTACACACCGCCCCGCTTGGTCATTCAAACTCGACCGGCGTGCGCCGTGGGTGCTGGCAATCACCTTATTGGTGACAGTCGCCTTGATGATCTGGAATGTCGGTACGGGCGAATATCCCATTGCGCCACTAGATGTGATCAAAACCATCCTGCACATTGAGACTGGCAACAACGATTACAATTTCGTGGTCAACACGCTGCGCTTGCCCCGCGCCATTGTCGCCTTTATGGTAGGCGTTATGTTGGCTCTCTCTGGAGCGGTCATGCAGACATTGACCCGTAATCCGCTTGCCTCGCCCGACATCACCGGCGTTACGGCTGGAGCCAGTATGGGTGCGGTGGCAATGATTTTGCTCTGGCCCGAAGCCGCATCAGCGGCACTCCCCATCGCCGCGCTTGTGGGTGGTACTGGCGTGGCGCTGATTATCTATCTGCTGGCATGGCGGCATGGAGATTCGCCCATGCGCTTGATCCTGGTCGGTATCGGGTTAGGGGCTATGCTAAGCGCCTTCCAGTCAATCTTGATGCTGCGCGCCGACATTGACCAACTTCAACGTGCGCTCTACTGGCTCACAGGTAGCATCTATGCCCGCACCTGGGAGCATCTCTATGCGCTCTTGCCCTGGTTTGTGGTGTTGGTTCCCGTGGTGCTCTTTTCTTCACGCCAACTCAACGCGCTCCACCTGGGCGATGATGTGGCGCATAGTGTAGGCGTCCCTGTCACATTGCAGCGCGGCTTGCTGCTGCTGGCGAGTGTGGGTCTAACGGCTGCAGCGATTAGCCAAGTAGGGGCATTGGGTTTTGTGGGGCTAATGGCTCCTCATGTGGCGCGGCGGCTGGTAGGACCAGCCCATGAAGGATCGCTGGTGGTGACGGGATTGTTTGGCGGGTTGTTGGTCTTGGCTGCCGATTTTGTAGGGCGCACCGCCCTTGCACCGATTGAAGTCCCTGCTGGGATCATCATCGCACTCATCGGCGCTCCCTTTTTCATCTTCCTGCTCTGGCGATACCGCGGCGCGCTCTAACGGCACACGGAGGGGACGAACTACCGCACTGGCAGATGATAGCGCCGCACAATGGTCTGTCCTGCTGGGCTGAGAACAAAATCTACAAACTGGCGCACAGTTCCCCATGTCTGGCCGCGGCTGACCAGATAGAGCGGCTGGATGAGGGGATAGCTGCGATCGCGCAGGGCGCTAAGGGTGGGCAATACGCCATCCACCGGCACAACGCGCACGCGCAAAGCAGGATCAGGCGTAGCCGTCATAGTGCCAGTGATGTTCCCTGTGATACTGCCTGGAATACCTTCGGTGATAATCCCTGTAGCGCTCTGTGAGGGGGTAGGTGTGGCAGTCGCTACGCTGCCGGATTGGGACATGACCAATGCGCGGGAAACATAGCCAATCGCGTTGGGTGTCTTGGCGATGTACTCCACCACATCGCGGCTGGTGGGCATCACGACCGCGGTCAGCGAAACCGGCTCGCCTTGCATAACTTCATCTTCAAAAAGCTTGCGCGAACCACTGCCATCCTCGCGGCTGACCAGCACGATTTCGCCAGCCGTACTACCCACTTCGCCCCAATCCAAAATCTCACCACCGAATAGACCCTGCAATTGCTCTTTGGTCAACTCCGGCACTTCGTTGCTGCTGTGTACCACAATTGCCAGACCATCCACTCCAATAGGAATTCGTGTCAGTGAACGTTGCGCCGCCATAGGTTCGCTAGAGGGAAAGAGCGCGCTGGCTCCCAAATCGACACGCCGGCTAAGAGCCATTTCTTCGCCCAACGTACTCCCACCACCGCGCAGGGTGAAGAGAACATTTGGATGACGCCGCGTAAATTCTGCGGTCAACTCCTGGAGCACAGGCTCGAGAGCCGTTGCACCTCCAATGGTGATGAGGACAGGCCGCGGCGTCGCCACCGCGGCACTACTACAGCCCGTGATGAGAATGAGCAAACTAAGCAGCCAGGAGATCAGCTTTCCGCCAGATGCAAGCTTGCGCAATAAAGACGGGCACGTGTTCATGATCTACCACCCAATCAAGCTCAATCCAATCACCAACAGCCCCACTACGAGGCAGTAAACAGCAAAGACGTAGAGACTGCGACTACGCAGATAGTTCAACAAACCAGTAATGGCAAGATAGCCTACCAGCGCGCTGACTACCATCCCAACCACCAATTCGGGTAGTTGTGCCATCACCTCGGCAACATCAGTCTCCAACGAATCAATCAATTGCAACAGTGCCGCCCCAAAGAAGATCGGGGAGCCTAATAAGAAGCTAAAACGCGCCGCCTCTTCGCGCCGCAAACCCGTGCTGAGACCAGCAGCCATTGTGCTCCCGCTGCGGCTGATGCCTGGGGCAAGCGCCACAGCTTGCGCCAAGCCAATAAAGATCGCCTGCCCCCACCCCATCATCCTAAGGTCATTGATGGATCGTCGCCGCTGGGCAATTAGTTCGCTAAGGGTCAACAGTCCTGCTGTTAACAGCAGGAAACAACCCACTGCAAAGGGGCTGCCGAAAAGTCCCTCAAAGAAATCCTTAAATAAGAATCCGGTTGTGGCTGCGGGTATGCTCCCCACGACAATGTACCAGCCCAAACGTGCATTGGGATCTGCCAGCGAACGCCGCGCCAAACTGGCTAACGTCGCCACAAAGATCGCCCACAAGTTACGCCAAAAGACGGCGAGAATGGAAATCAATGTACCCCAATGCAATACAGTATCAAAGAGCAGCGACTGGTGTTGCCAGCCCAAGAGCCAGGGCACAATCACTAGATGCGCGCTGCTGCTAACAGGGATAAACTCAGTGAGCCCCTGGACAATCCCGAGGACAATGGCTTGGATGATTTCGAACACGGGAGTTCCTTTTATGCGTTTATGGTTTGTGCATCGATCAATGGGTGGTTAGCCGCCAGTACCCTTGGTTGCCCCAAACTGGTTGAGAATGGCAGCCTTGCGACGTGCGCGCTGTTCGTGGCGCACCGCTTGATCGGGGATACGATAGCGGCTGTAAAACTCAGCGCGGAAATCATCCAAGTGATCATCGGCAATGGCTTGGCGGATACGTCGCATGAGGTCAAGCAGGTAATGGATGTTGTGAATCGTCCCCAGCCGCAACGCCGTTACCTCGCCCGCTTTATAAAGATGGCGCAGGTAGGCACGACTAAAGGTGCGGCAAGTGTAACATTCGCAATCTTCTTGCACAGGGCGCGGGTCTTCGGCATATTGGGCATTACGCAAGTTCATGCGCCCATCGGGTGTGAGCAGCGCGGCATTGCGAGCAATGCGCGTGGGCAGTACACAATCGAACATATCCACACCCCGGTAAACTGCTTCGATAATATCTTCGGGCGCGCCTACGCCCATCAGGTAACGCGGCTTGTCTGTGGGCAGCGCCGGACAAGTAGCATCTAGCGTCTCGTACATCTCGTCCTTGGTTTCGCCCACGGCCAAACCGCCAATGGCATAGCCATGAAAATCCAGCCCTGCCAAAAAACGCGCGCTAGCTTGGCGCAGTTCGGGAAAGATGCCGCCTTGCACAATACCAAAGAGCGCCTGGTCAGGCCGAGCGTGCGCTACCTTGCAGCGTTCGGCCCACTGGTGGGTACGCGCCAAGGCAATTTGGTTGTACTCAAAATCAAGCGGGTCGGGACACTCGTCCAGCACCATTGCAATATCAGGCCCCAATGCTTGCTCAATCTCCATCACCCGTTCAGGCGTGAAGCGGTGCAAGCTGCCATCAATATGACTGCGGAAGGTCACACCATCCGCATCGAGTTTGCGCTGGTGGGCGAGGCTAAAAACTTGATAGCCACCGGAATCTGTGAGGATCGGCCCATGCCAAGCCATAAACTGATGCAGCCCGCCCATACGCTTGACCAACTCATGGCCCGGACGCATATAGAGATGGTAGGTGTTGGCAAGGATCAGCTTGGCTTGTAGCTCATGCAGGTCGCGCGGCTCCAAGGTTTTGACATTGGCTTGGGTTCCTACAGGTGCAAAGACAGGTAAAGGAATGGCACCGTGTGGGGTATGAAAGGTTGCTAAGCGCGCAGACCCGCTGCTTTTGTGTAGTTCAAAGCGAAAAGGTGCTTGTTGTTCAGATGATTGTTGATCGGATGAAGACAGAGCCGATGTTGACGTTGATTGTTGAGAAAATGCAGCCATCGCCTAATTGTTCATGCCAAGTGCATTTTCGTCAAAATCTACAGAGAGTGGGAAAAGGTAACAACAAATCTCACGCCGGGAACCCTGCGGGCGCAGAGAGACCCTTACAGGGTGACAGAGCAGGTTGGTCTGTCATGCCGGTCTCCCCTGTAAGGGTAGGCATCTCTCTGAGGGCGCGCAGAGCAGAGAGACCCCTGCGGGGTGACAGAGTAGTATATGTCTGTCACCCTGTAAGGATCAGCACCTCTGCGCGAGCTATCTTCTGCTCAACTCATTCAGTCTTAAAGACAAGTGACACGGGAACCGGCGTGTCGATCACGATCCCCGTGGGTGTCAATTCGCCAGTCTCCTGGTCGATTTCAAGCTGCACTATTGTATCGCCCTTTTGGTTGAGGGCGTAGAGCCATGTGCCAGTGGGGTCAAAGTTAAAGGCGCGTGGGAATTGGATCCCTTCGGTGGTGTGGCCGATCAACGTCAACTCGCCAGTCTCCTGGTCAATGCTAAAGGCGACGATGGCATCTGCCTCTGGATGCTCTGCAAACTTGCGGTTTGAGCCATAGAGGAACTGGCCCGATGGATGCACCATAATCTCTGCCGTGCTCTTCTCTCCCTCTGGGAAGTCATCGGAG
>CAMPHP010000326.1 GCA_946885925.1 uncultured Litorilinea sp. | reverse complement strand
TCGGTCTGTGAAGCTAATCCAGATCGCAAAAAAGAAAGGATAGATCACCAACGCAGCCAAACAAATGACCACGGGCGCTACCAAGAGGTATCCCAACATGCTATCGCGCTGGTGCATGGTCATGCCTTTGCGTGCCGGCGCGACACGGGACAAATTAGGAACAGCTTGTTCTGCCATAGGTTCCTCGCAAAATCAGTGACAGCCACCCTAAACGGATGGCTGTCACAGCACAACGCCAAATGATTTACTGGTACTCGTCGTAGATCGCTTGGCAAGCAGCTTGCGTTTCAGCAATGGACTCGTCAATGCTTAACCCATCAATGACAACGCGTTGGATCATGCGCGGCGTCAAGAATTGGGAGCCATAGGCGGCAAAAGCAGCGTTGTCCACGTCCGGATAGCCACCAAAGGTACCATTTAGCGCCAAATCTGCCAGACCCGCGTGAACAGGGCTATCGGTGAAGATCGGCGCGTCCACATAGGCTTGAGCCGCAGGCCCGTAAATGGCGTGAGCATAGTACTCTTCCATGTACTCTTCTTCCGCCAGATACCTAAAGAGATCCTGTGCTTGCTCCTTATGCGGGCTGGTCGTGGGAATGACACGCACCTTGGCATCCGCAGAGGAGATGCGCATAACCGGGCCGGTTGGCAATGCAGAGAAGCGGCTGACCTCCGCCAGCTCGGGGTCATTCTCGACCAGATAGAGATAGACACTACCAGGGTTGGCAATAAAGACCGCGTTGCCCGACTGGTAGGCCACATTGTCACCCGCGCCATCCCAGGTCGTAGCACCTGGCGGGAAGAGACCGTCGGCATAGGCGGTGGTGATCCATTCGAGGAACGCGCGCGTTTCCGGTGAATCAAGAGTACAGTTGCGTCCTTCATCGTCAGCGATACGACCACCCCAAGATTGGAGCATCGCTGTGGTTAAGTTGCCATCCCCCACGTTGGAGAGCGCAAAGCCCATACCATAAATTTCCGGTGGATTGTGAGCCGCGCGCGCCGCTTCGCCCAATTCCTCCCAAGTCTCTGGTGCATCGGGATAGCCAGCAGGTTCCAGCACATCGTTACGCCGGAAGAGCACGTTACCGCCCAAGCTATAAGGAATACCATAGCGATTCCCACCATAGCGCTCTGGGTTCGTGGCTTCATCGGCCAAAGGTAGCCAGCCGCCTAACGATGCGCCAATTTCATCATAAAGCGCATCCACTGGCTCGAGTTCGTCGCTCTCGCTGAGAAGCAACATCAAGCCGCGCCCCATATCCAGCGCCGAAGGCATGGTCCCCGCTTCAACGGCGGCAGAGACACGCTGCTGTGTTTCGTTCTCATTGATCATGACAACTTCGGTTTCGATGCCGCGCTCTTGACCCCATTGGGTAACACGATCCACCAACATCTGGTTAGCCGCATCTGAGAAGATCAGGCCGCCCCAATAGGTAAAGACCCCTTCCTGCGGTGCAGGGATTTCTGGCAAGGCTGTTGCTTCTGCCGCCGCTGCGGGTTGCGTCGCACCCCCAGCGGGAGCAGCCGCGCCGCTATCTGCTGGGGCCGCCGGTGCTGCACAAGCCGCTGCGGCCAGCGCCATGACCAGCATCGACACCCAAAGGCGCGGATGGCGCATCCACTGCTTCATGCGTTTCTGCATTGGTTCCTCCTCGATAGACGTGAATGGATAGACGTGAATGGACTTGATAGGGACGGATGGAGCTACCTAGCTAAATCTGCACTACTCGGTCTGCATTATTCAGATAATGCCAAATCATCCAATCGGTTCATGCTGGCAGACAAAGGCCAGCGGTATTGCTCTGCTGGGTGCGTGCGGTTGGCCCATTCACGCAAGATCCGCGTTTCTGCTCGCTTCTGCGCCAACACCGGCGCAATCGTGGCAGGATTCCAATCGGCCAAAACTTGCTCGGTCAATTCCTCGCGAATCCGACGACATGCTGGGTCAGCCGCCCGATCCACCATCTCCCCTGGATCATCTTCCAGGTTAAACAACTGGGGTTCCATGCCTTCATAATAGACCAATTTCCACGGTCCCCTACGCAGCATGCGATGGTACGACTCGCCATCAGGTGTATATTGGTCGGCCACATACTCGGAAAAGGCCACATCATCCCAAGTGGGTGTAGGTCGTCTCTCACTGATCAACCCTAAGAAGCTCCGCCCTGGACTCCCCGGCAGTGCAGGGGCCTCCAGCGCATCCAGCAGGGTCGCGGTCACATCGAGCGCGCTGACGATGCGCTCACAACGCTGCCCCGCGGCAATCACGCCAGGCCAGTGGACGATCAGCGGAACCCGCACCGATTCCTCGTAAAAGACATGCTTCCACCAAAGGCCATGTTCGCCTTGCATATCGCCATGATCAGAGGTGTAGACGATCAACGTATTTTCGGCCAATCCATTTTCGTGCAGTGCAGCCAAGATCTGCCCTACCATCTTATCCACTCGATGAACCAGCCCCCAATAGGCCGCACGCGCCCGGCGTACTTCCGCCTCGCTTACCTCGGCAATGCCCGTGTATTCGCGCCAGCGTCGAATATACGGATGGTGCACCTGCTCGTGAGATTCGGGCCGCTCTGGCAGAGTGATCTTTCCAGCATAGCGCTCATAATCTTCCCGGCGCGCGACATAGGGCGGATGGGGCAGCATAAAACCCACCGACAAACTAAAAGGCTCAATCTCGCCAAAAGCACGCTTTTGCACCCCCAGCCGGTTGAGATAGTCTACTGCCGAAGCAGCTACATCCTCGTCATGGACTTGGTAGGCCGATTGACCCGGCCCGGAGCGCAAGAGGCTTATCCGCTCTGGGCCTGCCGTGCCATCCAGTACCCCGCGGTCTACCGCAACGCCACCGAGAAAGTTCCCGCTGTGATCTCCGACATAACGTTCAGCATAGCCATGCAACTGGTCTGGCCCGATAGAGTGCATCCGCCCGATCAGCACCGGGCGATAACCCGCGGCCCCCATGCTATGCGCCAGGGTAGGTATCCCTGAATCAAGTAGATGATTGTTGGTCCACACCTGATTTTGATACGGGTGGCGTCCAGTCAACATCGACATGCGAGAAGGCACACAGATGGGCGAAGTGCAATAGGCTCCCGTAAAGTGGGTCCCCTCAGCAGCTAATCGATCTAGATTGGGTGTCTCGATAAGGGCGTCACCATAACAGCCCAAAACGTGGGCATTGTGCTGGTCGCTGTGAATATAAAGCAGATTGGGGCGTGCTGCCATCATAAACGCTCAACGATTCTATGCTATTGATTCTATGTTATTGATTCGGAAGAAATGGGAAGCATGACTACCCGCATCGTAGACAGATAAATCATTAGCGGGCTAAAGTTAGAGAGCAGTGTTATGATCTGACACACCAGGGCAGATGAAAAAAGAAAAAAAATGGTCAGACCACAACACCCAGCCTATCATAATGCTCTCTTTTCTGTCAATTGTACTCCGTTTTGCCCGATTGGTTGCAGCCGCAAAATAAACCTGTTATGATGTGAGCAACCGTTCCCAACAAAGACAATTACTTCACGGTTATTTCTTAGGTAGCTTAGACAAACGATTTATCAGTAGCCCGCAGCGGGATCAAACTCCCCCTCGTGTCGATCCTGAGATGATTCTCGCTTGCCCAGTACTGATACTCCACTATCGCGCGTTATGAGTGCAAGCTCGGCGCGTACATAGCCTATCCACATGTTATCGAGCTTCATCTATCTTCGGTATCTCTCTATGGAACAGCCGGTGTCATTCTTCGCTTCCCATAAGCCTCTACCGTCTGTCAACCATGTTATGTAAAATCACATCATGTAAAACAAGGAGACCAAAGGAATGAGTGCAAACAAACTAAGCCGTCGCACTTTCTTGCGTATGAGCGCGGTGACTGCCGCGGGCGCGGCTCTCGTCGCGTGTGTAGCGCCTGCAGCCCAAACCGGTAGCGAGGGCGCTGCTCCAGCACAGGATAATTCACTTAGCTTTTGGATGTGGAATACCTATGCGCCACCAGCCGACGAGGTGTTGGAACAGGGGATTCAAACCTGGGCGTCAGAGAATGGTGTGACCGTTGAGATCTCGCGCGATTCCGACAGCAACATCCCGGATAAAGTCATGCCTGCGTTAGAAGCAGGGACCTTGCCCGATGCACTCTTTGCGGGTGCGGGTGATGCGCTGCAAATGATGGCTGCTGGTGGTTTGGCATCACTCAAAGACACCTTTGCCGAAGTCGGTGAGGCTCACGAAGGCTGGCTGCCGCGATTGGAAGGGTATGTAACGCGCGATGGCGACATCCAGTTCTTACCCTACTCAATCGACACGCCGATGATGCACTTCCGCCAAGATATTTTTGAGGAGGCGGGCATCGAAGTGCCAGAGGGGCAGTGGACATGGGATCAGGTGCGCGATCTCGCCTTCCAGGCACAACAATTCACCGAAGCAAACGGCGATAAGAAAATCGGCTGGGGCTTTGGTGTTGTCAAACAACAGCACGATGGCTGGTGCGATGATCTCTTCCGCAACTTCGGCGCAGACATCTGGGACGAAACAGGCACAAAGATCATCCTACAAGAACAATCATCAGAACAAGCCATACGCGCGCTCAACTTCGCCAAAGAAGCATGGGACATGGGCTTGTTCCCAGAGGATGCCGCCTCGTGGGACTATGCTTCCAATAACACAAACTACCAGGAAGAACAAGGCATTCTGATCATTAATGCGGCATCCGTTTATGTATGGGCAGAGGACAACAAGCCAGAATTGGCCGAAGCAACGAGCCTGGCACCCAAGCCAAAGGACGTGCGCGACACGACCAACGCCAGCCTGCGTTATACCCTCGTCTTGTCAAAGGAGGCCAAAAACCCAACAAGGGCTGTGGACCTCATCAAAGGACTCTACGACAGTTCCATCTATGCGCCTTGGCTCGAGCAGGGCTTTGTCACCAATGTTGTCCATGAATATGACGATCTACCCATGTGGGCTGGCAAGCGTGCCCAATTCAATCTGGCTGCGAATATTGGGATCTACGGTGGCTATCCCGCTCAATACGACAACCCGGCAATGGCC
>CAMPHP010000325.1 GCA_946885925.1 uncultured Litorilinea sp. | reverse complement strand
GTGGGTCACGTCATCCACAATGCCGTCGGTGAAGTGGTTCTTGGGCAGTGGTTTCGCCAGTTCGTCAAAGACCGCCTTGACCATCGCCGGGGTGAACTCCTTGGAGGAAAGCCCATAGCGCCCATTGATCAGCCGCGGCATGGTGCTGAAGGGTGCTTGCCCGTTAGCTAGACCTTCGGCAATGGCAGTGACTACATCCAAATAGAGGGGTTCGCCCGCACTGCCGGGTTCCTTGGTGCGGTCGAGTACGGCAATGGCTTTGGTCGTTGGTGGCAGCGCGGCCAGGAATTGTTCGATGGCAAAAGGCCGGTAGAGGCGCACCTTGACCATGCCCACCTTTTCGCCTTTGACTGCCAAGTAGTCGATAGTCTCGGCAGCGGTTTCACATCCGGAGCCCATGAGTACAATGACACGCTCGGCATCGGGTACACCGTGATACTCGAACAAGTGGTATTGGCGACCCGTTAATGCGGCAAAGCGATCCATCGTCTCTTGAACAATGTTCGGTACGGCTAAATAGAAGGAGTTGGAAGACTCGCGCGCCTGGAAGTAGACATCTGGGTTTTGGGCTGTGCCGCGGATGACTGGCGCGTCGGGTGTAAGGCCGCGCGCCCGGTGGGCATGGACTAGCTCTTCATCGATCATGGCGCGAATCACATCGTCGCCCAGTTTCTCGATCTTGTTGATCTCGTGTGATGTGCGGAAACCATCGAAGATATGCAGGAATGGGATGCGTGATTCCAATGTCGCTGCTTGACTAATCAGCGAGCAGTCCATTGCTTCCTGTACCGAATTGGCAAAGAGCATGGCCCAACCTGTGCTGCGCGCGGCCATCACGTCGCTATGGTCGCCAAAGATCGAGAGTCCCTGGGTTGCGAGGGAACGAGCGGCAATATGAAAGACCGTGCTGGTTAGTTCACCTGCAATTTTGTACATGTTGGGGAGCATCAGCAGCAATCCCTGGCTTGCCGTAAAGGTCGTAGTCAAGGAGCCTGTTTGCAGCGCACCGTGTACCGCGCCCGCTGCGCCCGCCTCGGACTGCATTTCAACTACATGAGGCACGCTCCCCCAGAGGTTTTTCTCTTCGTGCGCGCTCCACGCATCTGCCAATTCCCCCATGGTTGAAGCAGGGGTAATTGGATAGATGGCGATGATTTCGTTGGTTTTATAGGCAACATAGGCTGCTGCCTCATTGCCGTCTATGGTTGTGTACTCCCGCTCCATTATATTCTCTCCGTTACTAGTCATACTGGTTGCCTTGAAACTGCTTGGTTAGACAGGCCATGATGGGGGCTGTCATCCAAGCAGGCAGCTTTTTTCAAAAGTTTTGCGCTTATATCTCCTGCTTTTACTTCTCCTACTCTATAACGCAATTCCCCCAGGCAAGCCCAACACCTGGGGAGACTAACGGCTAGTCGGTTGACGTGACTTTTTCCTAGTCAAAGGACTAGGTAAGATGGAACAGTAAATTCGGCCCTGTCATTGCGCCCTAGGGCGCGCAATGACAGGCCATATCGTAGGAGTATGCAGAAGATAGTATTTGAGTTAGCAGATGCGCGGCAGTTGTTCGCCCACTTGCATGTCAACGACGCGCTTGCCGCCAATGCCTGTGTGGGCGATCACCATGCCAGGGTGCTCCTCTACGACTTGACCGATGATAGTGGCTTGCTGGCCCATCGGGTGCTGGCGCATGGTGGCAACCAAGGATTCCGCCACAAGCTCTGGCACAATCGCCAAGAGCTTGCCTTCATTTGCGACATAGAGCGGATCGAGGCCGAGTAGCTCACAGGCGGCGCGTACTGCTTCGGGTACGGGCAGTTTGCGCTCGTCTAGCACAATGCCTACGTGCGAGGCTTGGGCAATTTCGTTGAGCGACGAGGCCACACCGCCGCGCGTGGGGTCGCGCAACACATGGAGTTCCTGGGTTTCAGCCAACATGGCTGCCACCAAACCATTCAGAGGCGCACAATCGCTTGATACAACCGTGTCAAAGATTAGACCCGCGCGCACGCTCATCACCGCAATTCCATGTAAGCCAATCTCGCCACTAATGAGCACCCGGTCGCCTGGGCGTGCCTGGTGGGGAGCAATGGTGACGTTGGGCGGAATGAGACCGATGCCGCTGGTGTTGATGTAGACACCATCTCCATGCCCCTTGTCCACCACCTTGGTATCTCCTGTTACCAGTGTTATACCGGCAGCGCGTGCCGCAGCACTCATGGATTGCACGATCTCGCCCAACTGCTCTAGGCTCATGCCTTCTTCCAAGATAAAGCCACAGCTTAGAAAGAGGGGCTGGGCTCCACTCATGGCAATATCGTTGACTGTGCCGTTGATGGCGAGATCGCCGATGTTGCCACCTGGAAAGAAGAGGGGCTGCACGACAAAGGAGTCGGTGGAAAAGGCCATCCGCGCGCCATTCAAATTCAGCACCGCCGAATCGGCTAGATTGGCAAGTGCTTCATTTTGAAAGGCGGGCAAAAAAAGATGCTGCACCAACTCAGCCGACAGCTTGCCACCGCCACCGTGCCCCATGATTATGTTGGGGTGGTTGCGAAGGGGCAATGGGCAACTCCACCCTTCTAGGGTGGTGGCTGTGGGGGTAGGGAGATGCGTAGCGGTAGTCATAAGGTTAAACCGTTTCCAGCTCCATAAAGCGTCCATATTGGTAATAGGCGGCACAGGCTCCTTCGCTGGAGACCATCGTCGCGCCAAGTGGGGTGCGCGGCGTGCATTGTTTGCCAAAGGCAGGGCAGGCATTGGGCTTCATGCGCCCGCGCAACACATCGCCGCTGTGACAGAGAGACGACTCTAGGGTGTGGATGTCACTCACGGCAAATTTCAACTCGGCATCGTAGGCACGATAGGCCTCACGCAGCCGCCAGCCACTTTGGGGAATGGTGCCAATGCCGCGCCAGGTGCGGTCTGTCACCTCAAAGACTTCGCTCAACATCTTTTGGGCTGGATTGTTGCCATCGAAGGTAACGGCGCGGCTATAGGCGTTTGCGAGTTCGGCGCGGCCCGCCTCTAATTGCTCCACGGCAAGACGGATACCCAACAAGACATCTAGCGGCTCGAAGCCTGTGACGACAATCGGCACATGGTAGTGGTCGACGAGCGGTTGGTACTGCCAATAGCCCATGACGCTGCATACATGCCCGGCGGCAAGAAATGCCTGTACCTGGTTGTCGGCAGATTCCAGGATGGCGACCATTGCGGGGGGCACAAGCACATGAGAGACTAGCATCGAGAAGTTACAAAGCCCTAGCTGTTTGGACTGGTGGACAGCCATCGCATTGGCGGGTGCGGTGGTCTCGAAGCCAACACCAAAAAAGACGACCTCACGATCCGGGTTGGCCTGAGCTAGTTTGAGCGCATCCAGAGGGGAGTAGACAATGCGTACATCGCCTCCTTCGCTCTTGACCTGAAAGAGATCGCGCCCGCTGCCAGGCACACGCAGCATGTCGCCAAAGGAGCAGAAAATCACTTCGGGGCGCGCCGCAATCGCCAATGCCTTGTCAATGATCTCCAAGGGGGTGACACAGACAGGACAGCCGGGGCCGTGGATCAACTCGATCTTGTCGGGTAGCAGTTGATCCATGCCATTGCGAATAATAGAATGGGTCTGCCCTCCACAGACCTCCATGATCGCCCAATGCTGAGTGGTCATGGCGTGGATTTCATTGAGCAACCGTTGGGCCAATTCCGGGTCTCGAAATTCATCAAGATAGCGCATGGGTCGTTTCCGCTCTTTCTTGTACCTCTACTTGTTGCTCCACTTGTTCTTGCGTCCCCAATTCTTCTGCCAGCGAACGCATCTGGCGCAAGAGGGCAAGTGATTCCTGGGCTGACTGCTCATCGAGTTGTGTAATGGCAAAGCCCACATGCACGATGGTATAGTCGCCCAGTGTCACTTCGGGCACATAGGCCAGGCAGACCTCTTTGACTAAGCCGCCAAAGTCCACCTTACCCATCCGTATACCCTCTACGTTGTAGATATCTACGACCTTGCCTGGAACACCAAGACACATGGTTGTTTCTCCTCGTTAACCCTTCACTGTTTACAGGCTGCTACCATCACCTGCCCCAACGCCAAACCACCGTCGTTGGCAGGCACGATGCGGTGGACAAGTGGCTCGAAACCAGCGGCTTGCAGGCGATGCACGGTGGGCTGCAAGAGCGTAAAGTTTTGGAAAACGCCGCCGCTGAGCGCCACTTGGTTGATCCCTGTACGCTGGCGCAAGGTCAGGCTCAACGCCACGATCAGATTGGCGACCGCGTTGTGAAAGCGGCTGGCAATGGTCGCAGGTGGCACTTGGTTGAGCAGGTCAGTAACGACCGCTTGCAATACCGGGGTCGCATCAAAATAAGCAGATGCCGAATCCGGCAGGGCAAAGTGATAGCTGTCGTAACAAGCGGCATCTACCAGTGCTTCCAACTCAATCGCAGCCTGAGCTTCATAATGGGCGTTGTGACAGACTCCGGCAAGGGACGCAACGGCATCAAAGAGGCGACCCATGCTGCTGGTCGGCACGCTGTTGAGGTTGGTGGCGAACTGGCGTTGGAGCACACCGCGTTCGGTTGTCGTTGTCACCGCAACCGCAGGGATTGCCTCGTCCCACTCGATTCCCGCTGCCCACAAGGCAGCGAGCGCCGTGCGGTAGGGTCGCCGGATGGCGGTATCTCCACCAGGGAGCGGGAAGCATTTGAGATGGGCTATCCGTTCGTATTGGCGATAATCAGCCATGAGCACTTCACCACCCCAAATCGTGCCATCCGGCCCATAGCCTGTGCCGTCAAAGCAAAAGCCGATCACTGGTTTGTCGCCATGCAAGCCATGTTCAGCCATCAGCGACGCAATATGCGCGTGGTGGTGCTGCACCTGTACCAATTGCGCCGCACCACGATACTCCTCTGCACGTTCCTTTGCCCAGCGCGTTGAAAGATAGCCCGGGTGCAGATCACAGGCGATGATCTCGGGCTGGATGCGAAAGAGCGTCTGCATGTGGGAAACAGCGTGAGCAAAGCTCTCCAGCGTTTCCAGATTCTGCATATCGC
>CAMPHP010000324.1 GCA_946885925.1 uncultured Litorilinea sp. | reverse complement strand
AGAGAATATCATACCACAAATTTTAGTCTAATCGAAATTTTGTGCGAAATACTCGCTTGCTACTCCATTGCGGCGGTCTTCATGACCTCTGATTGAGCTAGTGCGGTGACCGGAACCATCGCAAACCTGACCTGCGGCTCAATCATGGACTAAATCGAAATGAATATTTAGATTAAAGAAGACCCATGAGGAGAAGACGCCAACCCCAAAGCGAAGCCATGCCTATGGCAAGGGTAAGCAGAAGGTTCTTGGTGCGCCATGCGACGAGAGCAGTCACCATTCCGGCGATGAGATAGTCGTTGGTGAGGGAGAAATTGAGCCTTTGCTCGGCTGGTGCAAGGTAGCGCATGGCAAAGGTGACGAGTGCCATGCCTGCGACCATGAGGAATTCATTAGTGGTCATGGCTTGGTTGCTCCTGCACTGCTTGGTGATAGTGCGTTTGCTCCGCCTCTGTGCCTGCTTGAGAAGAGAACCAGCGTTCGGCTATCATGCCCGCGACTACACCACATAAGGCGGCGATGACTAGGCCTAGTTGATGGGGCAACGAGTAGAAGATGACGGCGGCAACACCAGCGGTTAGGACGCACACAATGACGCTGCGGCTTACCAACTGGGGCATGAGCATACCGATAAAGGTAGCAGGAAAGGCAAAATCGAGTCCCCAGGCCCCAGGATTTGGAATCGATTTGCCTGCCCACAGACCGACGTAGGTGCAAAGCTGCCAGTTGATGTACATGGGAACCGTTGTACCCAGGTAAAACCAATGTTTGAAGGGCGATTGATCGGGCTGATTATAGCGGGGGATGGTCGCCATAAAGCTCTCATCGGTGAGCCAAAAGCCCAAAGGTAGCAGCCAACGTTGCGACAAGTGTCTAACATGGGGAGCCAGGGTTGTCGCATAGAGGACATGGCGCAGGTTAACAATCAGGGTAGTCAGGATAATGACCCAATTGCCCACACCTGCCGTCACCATGCCCACCGCTACAAATTGAGCTGAACCGGCATAGACAAAGGCCGACATGGCTGCGGCGGTTACTGGCGAAATTCCGCCAGTAACCGCTAGTGCGCCAAAGATGATCCCAAAGGGGATAGAACCAATGATCAATGGTAAGACGGCACGCATACCCCCAATGAACTCGGCACGGGGGGAGGGTGGCGGCGTTATCATGGTGGACACGTTATCACAGTAGACAATATCATCGTAGACAATGGTCTAATGACGTGGCAGACCCCGCAGCAACGCGGCCTGCATGGTAAATGAACTGTCGGGCTGCATCTTGAAGGCTTTTTGTACGTCCAGCGGTGCGTTGCTCAAAATCGTGCGGATCATTTCCGCCTGGGGCGCAGGCGTGTTGATACGCTTGATCCAGGAGGAAAATTCGATTGGAACCTCCCAGGTGTGGGGGATGTCTGTCTCGAAGCCCGCTTGATCCAACAGAGACAACCACTGCTCAATTGTGTGGTCGCGCACATGAGAGGGATCGCGCAACAACTCGATAGTCTGGAAGTGGGTATCGAGGGTGTAATCGTCCCAAGAAACAATATCCCCGATCAAGAGGCGTCCGCTGGGGCGCAAGACACGGCGAAACTCACGCAGCGCCGCCAGTGGATTGGGCCAATGATGGGCGCTGTAACGAGTCGTCACAATGTCAAATGATGCCTCTGCAAAGGGCAGATGTTCAGCATCACCCTGGCGAAATTCCACGTTGGTAATAGCACGTTCAGCGGCTAATTTACTTCCTTGTGCCAACATAGAAACCGAGAGATCCAGCGCCACCACCTGCGCCACATGGGGCGCAAAGTAGAGAGCGGTATGGCCTGTGCCGCAGCCTGCATCGAGTAACTGCTCCTGCCCGGTCACGTTGGCAGCCTTGACCATTTCGGGCAAGTCTGGGCCAGAGGCATGGATGGGGCTGGTGGTATAGGCGGCAGCAGCCTGATTGAATTGTTGCTGCACCGAATCCTTTACAGTCGATACGCCCGCACCATTTGAGGGGGCGCTGGATGTGGTAGACATGAAATATGCTCCTGCAACGGGTGAAACCTAGGTGAATGATATACCAGCTTAGGCTGGAACCGTTTGGGGCACAGGTGTTAACCAGTGCATATATTTGGCTTCTTGGCCGCGCACCACACGGAAGTAGAGGTCGCGGATCGCTTTGGTGATTGGCCCCATCTCGCCACTACCAATCGCGCGGTGATCCAGGCTGGAAACGGCAGCAACCTGAGCTCCTGTACCGCAAAGGAATGCCTCGTCCGCAAAGTAAAGCTCGGTGCGGTCAATCTCGCGTGCTTCAACGTCCAGCCCCAACTCATGCTGGGCCAGATGTACGATAGAACTCAGCGTGATACCCTCCAATGCATTGGCCGAGTTAGGTGGCATGATGAGCTTGCCATAGCGCACCATGACGAGGTTGGCGGCGCTGGCTTCTGCGATATGTCCATCTTGGTTGAGGACGAGACCATCATCAAAGCCGTTTAGATGTGCTTCAGTTTTGACGAAAGCACTGTTGACATAAGCGCCAACAATCTTGCCGCGCGGTGGGATGGCTGTGTCATCCACGCGCCGCCAACTGCTTGTGCCGAGTCTCATCCCTTCCTCGTGGGAGAGATAACTGCCCATTGGGGTCGCAAAGATAGTCACTGCGTCGTGCAGGTCATGCAGGCGTACCCCAATTAACTCGTCAGCTTTATAAAGCAGCGGACGGATATAGCAATTTTCGCTCCAGGATTCAAGCGCCACCAAATCAACGGTGATGGTCGCTAGATCTTGGGCCGTATAGGGCAGTTGGGCAAAGAGCAGTTTGGCACTGTGGAGGAAGCGCTGGTAATGATCCAAGATGCGAAAGATATACATCCGACCTTGCTCTTGGTTCCAGTAACCGCGCAACCCTCCGAAACAGCCGGTACCATAGTTGAATGTGTGGGTCATAACGCTAACTTTGGCATCATGGATGGGGCGGATTTCTCCCTCGAAAAAGGCAAATCTGGTCATGGCGAGATGCTCCTTGCGACTAGAGAGTAACTAGAGAGTAACGACAATTGAAGAGCAATGGCACAGAATCTGTCTGAATCCGGAAATGCATGCGTTAGGCTGGTGCGGTTTTCGCTGGTCTTTCGGCTGGAGCGAAGAAGACAAGTACAGACAAGTCCGCAGTAATCGTATGAAATTTATGCTCCACATGCGCAGGCACGTAGACAATCGATCCCGCGGCGACCGGTTGATCTTTGCCGCCTACACGTATCATGGCTTGACCGCTGACGACATAATAGACTTCATCCTCGGTGTGAGGCTGCTGTGGATCGACACTGCCCGCTGACAATTCATAGAGTCCTACACTGAGCGCAGGCACGCGCAGAAATTCCAAATACAGTTCGGTTTGTTGGCCTAATTGCCGTTGAAGCTCGGTCATCTCAAAGGCATTCATCGAGCGTGGCTCCATGTTCTCTCTGAAGCTGTGATATGGATGTAATCTACTAAACCAGTGGCGTCCAATTGTCACCGTGGACATTTGCTTCCGTGATGGTCATGAGCCGTTCGCGGATGGTGCTGCTGATTACGTCTACCCCGGCATTGATCACATCAGGTGTCAGTGCGCCATAGCAGATACGTATCGATTTTTGTTGGGCAGCCTCCGCCAGAAATACCTCACCTGGGGTGATGGCCCAGCCTTGACGCAATAGGGCTTGTTCCAGATCGCTAAAAGGATGGTAAGTGGGCATCGTGAGCCAGGCACAAAATCCACCTTGCGGTAAGTGCCACTGGATGGAAGGTGGAAGGTTGCGCTGAAGTGCCGTAACCAATGTGTTGCGCCGTTCTCGATAAACTGGCAGCACCCGGCGCAGATGGCGTTTGAGACCACCATGGCGCAAGAAGAGTGCTAGTGTTCTTTGCAGCAACGTGGGGCTGCACAAGTCAGTGGCTCGGCGTAGCGAGAGCAAACGATCGGCCCAGCGTTGAGGAGCGACCACAAAGCCCAAACGTAGACCGGGCATGAGCACCTTTGAATAGCTGCCTACATAGATCACATGGCCTTGGGTGTCCAAGGTGTAGAGAGGTGGTGGTGATGGTGCGTCATAGGCCAAACGGCCGTAAATGTCATCCTCCACGACCATTACACCGTGGGCAGCGGTCAGTTCTAAGACAGCAAGCCGCCGTTCTAGCGTCATACAGATGCCCGTGGGATTCTGGAAGGTCGGGACGGTGTAGAAGAAGCGTGGGCGATGTTGGAGAATCGCTTTCTCTAGCTCGCTCACAATCGGGCCCTCATCGTCTAATGGCACGCCAATCGCCTGGACACCATGCTGTTTGAGGGTGTGGAGTAGGCCAAGATAGGTCGGCTGCTCAACCAGAATGCGATCACCTACCTGAGCCAACGTTCGCGAGATAAGAGCTAACCCCTGGGTTACACCCGCGACCACGAGCACTTCTTCGGGGGTGGCATCAACACCCCGCTCGGATAAGTCCTGGCTGATCTCGACGCGCAATTGTGGATCGCCTTGCGACGAGGTGTATGAGATCATCGCTAGGGCATCAGCTTGCAAGTCGGCCAATGTAGACCAAAATTCCTCGGTCGGGAACAGCCGTGGATCTGGAGAGGCGCTTGCCATTGAGCGCAGCCCGACGATATGGTTCACCTGCAAGATGTCGCTGATGACGCCATCGGATGTCAGTGGGGCCATCATGCCGCGGCCAAAAGAATGGCCGTTGACATTGTGGCTGACAAAGGTGCCGCGGCCTACTGTAGATTCGATCCATCCCGCCGACTGCAATTCCGCATAAGCGTTTTGCACGGTCAACCTGGTCACGCCAAGTTCGGAGGCCAGTTGGCGTACCGTGGGCAAACGAGCACCCGCAGGCAAGCGTCCGTCGCTGATGCGTTGCTTAAAATGCTCGGTTATCTGTTGATAGAGCGCAACAGAGTTGTCGCGATCTAGATGGAAATCCAACGACACGGCTACCATTCCTACAATTAGATACTGCAGCTAGGTACTACAACTAGATCATGTAACTAGGTCATGTAACTAGGCCGAAGATCGAGCAATACGGAGCTTACAT
>CAMPHP010000323.1 GCA_946885925.1 uncultured Litorilinea sp. | reverse complement strand
ATGTGAAATAGCCGTGAGGGATTTATGGCTCGTGAAGCGATTTATATGCCCAAGTATGGCATGACTATGACCGAGGGCATTATTACTGAATGGCATTTCCAAGAGGGGGATGAAGTCTCCGCCGGAGATGCGCTGCTGACTGTGGAGACCGAGAAGGTGGACACCTACATTGAAGCACCCGTGAGCGGGACTTTGGTGGAGGTGCGCTATGGAGTGGATGCTGAAGTGCCGGTGGGCGAGATCATCGCCTATATCGAACATTAGGCCACAATGCCCGTGCGCTTTGCTTGCTTGACAGGAGTGGCTCCAGGAACTGATCTTGCTGCTCAGTGTGCCGCGATTGCGGCGGCGGGTTGTCTTGGGGTGGAGACATTGCTCTTTGAGCGCGCGGACTTGGGTGCATGGCAAGCAGAGATGCGACAGGCCGCGGGGAATGTGGGACTTGAAATTGCTTCGGTGATTCTGGGTGGGCTGGCACTCTATCAACCAGGCCAAGAAGCATGGTTGGTTGAGGCGATGCATGCAGTTGGGGAGTTGGGTGGTGGCGTGCTGATGACGCCAGAGTATCGCCCACAAGATCCACTACCCATTTTCCCACCCTATCCGGCACCTTCTCCGGCTGAGATTGAGCAGGTGGCACAGGCGTTAGCGGTGGTGGATCAAGCGGCGCGACTACACCATGTACCCGTTTTTCTCGAACCGCTGACAGCCTTTGAAGGGCGCTTTTGGCGAGATGTGGCGGCAGTACAGCAGGTATGTGAAGCATTCGCAAATCCGTGGATGGGGTTGGCGTTGGACTTTCACAATATGAATATCACTGAGGCAAATCTGGTCGCCACAATTGTGCGTGCGGGCAAGTGGGTCCGCCATGTTCACCTGGCTGATAACAACCGGAGGTTGCCAGGTACTGGACATATTGATTTTCGTGCAGGGGTTGCAGCTTTACATACGATCGGCTACGATGGATGGTATAGCTTTGAATGTGCTGTGGACGGTGATTTTGCTCCTGTACTGCGGCATGTTCAAGCTTGGTTAGCCACAGCATAGACAGACACGTCGCTACTCATCTTCCAATTCCATCCATCAGACGCATATAGACTTCTTCGAGTTATTCATTGCTGGAGAGGGTTGTATGTGCCAATCCGTCTAGACAAGACGGACAAAGGAGATCGGCATGTTCGCCAAACTGCGCCTAGATCGTTTCGATGTGCGCGGACAGAGAAGCCCCCGACAATGGCTGGCCCTTCCAGCCTTGCTAGCGATTTGGCTCTTGCTGTCCACTGCTCCACTTTTCGCCGCTAATCCTCCACCTGTACAGATCTACTATGTACCGGTACCAGAAGACGATGTCTTTGCCGCTTTACAGGGGATATTTCCTGGCAATTCCCCGGACCCAATCACTGAACCGATCTTCAACTACATCTCGATCTCCGTCATTGCCGACGAGACCATCATCTATTACGACCACTGGGAAGATGGCTTTGAGATCGATATCAGCAACCCAACACAAGCGACAACCGAAATTTGGGGCGATGGCAACGATGCCAATGGCGCGCCGCCTCACTTTATGACAGATGACCTTGGGCCAAACAATATTATCGTGCTGGACTCAGATGTCAGCTTAGCAACGCGACAGAGCGAGATTGACTATGATGGTGGTGATAAATTTGGCGCAAGCCGTTCAATTGCCGTGACCCGCGCTACCTGGGACTCGGGCGCAGGGACTTTGCTTGCAGGGGCGTTGGAAGTCTATCCCGTGGATGAATGGGGCACAACCTTTCGCGCTCCGGCAGGGGTTGATACGCCTTCAGTTTCACTTTTTGAGTACACGGCGTTGGTGATCATGGCGACCGACGACAATACCACTGTGCAAGTTGATGGTGACGCTGATGGTACTTTTGACGAGGTGGTTACGTTGCATGAGGGGGAGAGCCATCTGACTGCTGGCACGATTCGAGAAGGGGCAAGGGTGCAAGCCTCCGCACCGGTGCAAGTAGGTATGATCACGGGCGATATTGCGGATACCTATGAAGGGCGTTGGTATGTGCTTTTTCCTGAGGAGCAATGGAGCAGCACCTATTACAGCCCGGTTAGTGCCAGTGCTGTCAATGGTACGACAGCCTTCTTGTATAACCCCGATAGTACACCGCTGACCGTGAGACGCACCAGCTTTGGCGGCGCGACATTGGATACTGTAATTCAGGCGACGAGCGGCATTTCTATACCCATTGTTGCCGGGTCGGGAGCGCGCTTTGCCTCCACTGATGGGCGGCCCTTTGCGGCGATTGCTGCGGTCGATTCGACCGATCAGTTTAACTCCAAAGGTGATTGGGGCTTCGCCATGATCCCTGAAGAGCAGTTGACCATGCAAACGCTTATCGGCTGGGGGGCAGGGCATGACCCCGCTTTTAACAGCAGCGAGAACAGCAGTCCAGTTTGGGTGATTCCGGTGGATGGTGGTGGCACATTCCAAATCTGTGTAGACCACAACGGCGACAACCAGGGCTCCTTGATTGATGCCAATGGCTTCCGCTATGACCAACTGTTCAACTTGACTGAGTTAGAGGTTGCGCGTGTCTTTGATACTCTTGATGGCAATCAGACTGGCTCGCTGCTTTATGTCTGTCCAACCGCACCCAACCAAATGGTCAACGCCAAGTTAGCGGCGGCTTGGGGACAAGACCCGGATATTGCATCTCCGGCAGAACCAGCCCTGGATTTGGGCACAACCGCACCGCCTGCCGCCACTTTTGAGGCTGGTAAAGCTGCTGAGGTCATTGTGGACATTGATGGTGATGGCAAGGCTGATGCGGGGGACACCCTGCGCTATACGGTCATTATCCGCAATGCCGCTCGTGTGCCGATTCCGGGCGTAACGATGAGTGATACCGTTCCGCTGAACACCAGCTATGTGCTAAGCAGTGCAACCGTAGACCTGGGCAGTGGCCCAACAGCGCAACCTGACAATGGCACTGGCACGCCCTTCCCCTTGGATGAAGGGGGGATTACGCTTGGTGAGTTGCCTGTGCGTGGTCTCTTTACCGTGACCTTTGCGGTATTGATCGACAATCCATTGCCGCTGGACATTGACCGCGTTCGTAATGTGGCGGTAGTACGCGCAGGGGATGAAGAGCGACGGCCCGAGGTGGAAACACCTGTGGATTTTGATCCCACGTTTGAAATCCTAAAGACCACGAATGGACAAGATGCGAACAGCGCGCCTGGTCCCTTGATACGAAGAGGCGATCCGGTTACATGGACTTACATTGTGACCAATACGGGTACGATTAGTGTCACTTCTCTCTCGGTAATCGATAGCGAGCCTGGTGTGACCCCCACGCTCACTGTAGGTGATGGCGGAGTTGCTGGGGTCTTCGAGGCTGGTGAGGTGCGTATCTACAACGCCTATGGTATTGCTGCGGCAGGGCAATATAGCAATACGGGTTCTGCTGTAGGTGTTGCAGCAAATGGCGATGTGGTGACAGCTACCGATGTAAGTCACTATTTCGGCGTTGTGACTCCATCCATTGATCTCGAGAAGAGCGTGAGCCAACCTTTTGTGCCTCGTAATACTACGGTGGTCTACACCTTTACCGTCCAGAACAGCGGCACAGAAGTGTTAACGAACGTGGCGTTGATTGACAACCAATGTGGCGTGGGGCCGGTGAATGGGGATGCCGGTAACGATGGCCTCTTGGGTCTGTCCGAGGTGTGGAGCTACACCTGTACACGCACGATCACCCGAACCACAACCAATGTGGCAGTTGTGACGGCAGTGGATGCGTTTGGCACGGTTGTCACCGATACAGATTCGGTGCAGGTGATTGTGCCACTTCTCTATCTGCCCCTAATCCTGAAGGCGCAACCGCCGCTGCCTTGCCTGCCACCAGATGGTTGTGATATTGCCAACGAGATCAAGGCGATGGCAACCAACCAGGCGCAAGATCGGCTCTATGTGGTCGCACGCAATCCAGATGAGTTGTTGCTGCTCAACCCTGTAACAACAGAGGTCTTGACCCGCACGGCGACAGGGACACAGCCGTGGGGTATTGCGGTGAATGAACAGAGCAATCGCGTCTATGTTAGCAACTTCGCCAGT
Organism: uncultured Litorilinea sp.; assembly: GCA_946885925.1. The sequence continues at coordinate 971 of CAMPHP010000323.1, read as the reverse complement.
GGCGATGTACGCATCTATGACGGCAGTACTTTGGCCTTGCTCAAGACAATCCCAGTGGGCACGAATCCGTCGCTCATCGAGTATCTGCCTGGAACTGACACGGTCTTTGTGCTGGTGCGGGGTGGCAGCCGAGTGGCTGTGATCAATGGGCTGGATTTGGTGCAGGACATTAGCAGCGGTGGCTCCGGGCCATTTGGCATTGCTGCCGATGGTGTCAATCAGCGTATCTTTATCAGCCACCGCGATTCTGCCAGCATGACGATGTTGCGCCAGGTCAATGGGGCATGGCAATCCTTCCTGGGGCCACAGTTTGATGACGGGCGGCAGCTCTTCGAGCTTACCTATGCGCCCAATAGCAATCGCCTCTTTGTGGTTTATGCCAATGGTCAAAGCAATTGGTTCTTGGATGTGTGGGAGCCAAAGGATGCCAGTGCATGGGGCCGTTTGAGCACGCAAGCGATTCCAAGTGGCGGCAACGTTGGTTCGCCCGATGTGGGTGGCTCTGCGCTGGCGCTAAACGCGACCACAGGCAACGTGTTTAATGTCAATACCGGCGCACGCTCGCTGTCGGTGATTGAAGGTGGAACGCTGGGGGTGGTGGGAACGGTGGCGTTGGGTGAAGATCCCTTTGCCCTTGCCATTGATAGCAGCAGCAATCAGGTCTACGTGGGGCTGCGTGCCCAAGGCCGGTTGGTCAAGTTGGTGGATTCCTACTAAACATAGGCGATTCCCTAGACCGGGCCGGACTTTGGCAGATGCTATGCAAACCGTATGAAGTAGCTGCGCCTGGATCCGAAGGCAAAAAGTCTCATTTACCCGGGATATCAACTGGAGCGCCTGCCACGCACTCCGGCCCGGATAGGGAACATCGCCGTTTAGAAGGAGATCCTATGTCAAACAAGATTGTTCCTGAGAAATATCGTGAGTGCCTGCAAGAGATGGCGCTGACCCGAAGGCGCTTCTTGCAGGGG
>CAMPHP010000322.1 GCA_946885925.1 uncultured Litorilinea sp. | reverse complement strand
CTAGAAGCGACTGCCGCCTCGGTCTCCACCGCGATCTCCGCCGCGGCGATCCCCGCCACGACCATTGCCACCGCGCCGGTCGCCGCGATCACCACCGCCGCGTCGATCTCCGCCACCGCGCCGGTCGCCACCGCTTGAGCCGCGGTCGCGCGAGCGGGCATCTTCCACGCTCCAGCCTTCCAGGACTGCTTGGCGGCTTAGGCGGACTTTGCCACCGGGGTCAACGTCGATGACCATTGCGGTCAGTTCGTCGCCCAGCTTGGCAACATCTTCCACCTTGTCCACCCGATAGTCGGCGAGTTGGCTGATGTGTACCATGCCATCAATACCGGGCAGGATGTTGACGAATGCCCCGTAGGATTCAACGCGCACGACAGTGCCTGTATAGATCTTGCCGACCTCTACCTCTTCCATCATGCCCGAAATTTCGTCTAGAGCTTGCTCGGCCCCGACACCGTCGCCAGAGATATAGACAGTGCCGTCTTCTTCGACATCGATCTTGACGCCATAGTTCTCTTGCAGCGCGCGGATTGTCTTACCACCTGGGCCGATGAGCTTGCCGATCTTCTCGGGGTCGATGTGCAAGGTAAGAATGCGTGGTGCATAGGGGCTGAGGTAGGGCCGCGGCTCCGGCAACACATTCAACATCTTATCGAGAATAAAGAGGCGACCCACGCGTGCCTGCTCCATTGCCTCGGCTAGAATCTTAAAGTCCAGGCCTTTGATCTTCAAGTCCATCTGCAAGGCTGTGATCCCGTGGGCCGAACCTGCCACCTTGAAGTCCATATCACCCAGGGCATCTTCGATCCCCTGAATGTCACTTAGAATCCTGTACTCGCCGGTTTCCATGTCCTGGACGAGACCCATTGCAATTCCGGCGATGGGTGCAGTGATCGGTACACCTGCGTCCATCAGCGCCAGGGTGCTACCACAGACGGCAGCCATGCTGGTGGAGCCGTTGCTGCCCAATACTTCGGTGACCAAACGCAGGGTATAGGGGAAGTCGTGCGGAATCACCGGCACCAACGCCCGCTCTGCCAGCGCGCCATGACCGATCTCGCGACGTTTGGGGCCGCGCAACGGATAGGCTTCGCCTGTGCTGAAGGGCGGGAAGTTATAGTGATGAATATAGTGCTTCTCCTCTTCGGGCTGGAGGGTGTCCAGCTTTTGTGCCTCACCAGGAGTGCCTAATGTTGCAATGGTCAACACCTGGGTCTCGCCACGTTGGAACAAGGCAGAGCCGTGCACGCGGGGAACCCTGCCTACCTGAATCGAAATCGGGCGAATTGTGGTTGTATCACGACCATCCGGACGCAGCCCCTCCTTGAGGATGCGGCGGCGGGTCGCCTCTCTGATGACCCCTTCCATCGCCTCGGAGATATCCATCGTTGCTGCTTCGTCAAGCGACATATAGTCGGTGAGGGATTCTTCGACTTCCAGGCGAACCTCGGTCAAGCTGTCTTTGAGTGTGTGCTTGTCCAAACCCGCGGCCAGCAGATCTTCTACCTTGCGTTGGGCAAGTTCGTCCACTCTAGTCTGGAACTTTGCCTCAGGCACGAAGAATTGTACTTCGTTCTTGGGCTTGCCCACGACTGCACGCATCTCATCAATGGTGTGGATCACCGGCTGCATGGCTTCATGGGAGAGCCGGAGTGCTTCCAGCATCATGTCTTCGGGGAACTCGCGTGCGCCCGCTTCGACCATGAGGATGTTGTCATGCGTACCTGCTGCTGTTAGCTCCAGACTGCTGTGTTGCATCTGGGAATTGGTGGGGTTGATTACGAATTCGCCATCGACAAAACCAATCGTCGCGCCTGCAATTGGGCCACCCCAGGGGATATCGCTAATGTGCAGTGCTGCCGACCCGGCGATGATCGCGAGGGGATCCATCAGATTTTCACCATCAACGGCTAGTGCCGTGATGATAATTTGTACCTCGTTACGCATCCCCTTGGGAAAGAGGGGGCGCAAGGGGCGGTCAACTAAGCGCGCCAACAGAATGGACTGTTCGCTTGGGCGTCCTTCTCGCCGGAAGAAACTACCAGGGATACGTCCGGCAGCGTACAACTTTTCCTCGAACTCTACCGTGAGTGGAAAGAAGTTCATCCCTTGGCGAACATCTTTGCTCATGGTTGCAGTTGCGAGTAGAACTGTGTCTCCATAGCGTACTGTGACTGCGCCGCCGGCTTGCCTTGCCAGTACACCTGTCTCAAGACTTAGTGTGCGTCCACCAACCTCGGTAGTAAATACTTGTGCGCCATCAAACATGCGCGTTTCCATAACGTCTCCTTTAACTTCACTACTAGCTTGTCTATCTGCGCCTTACGCATACCAAAAGAGAATGCAGAATGGCATCCTGGGCGCGGATAGACAAAAATCGATGACGCAAACCGCTTTTCACGAAGGCGGGACGTTGAACGGAAATGCAATCGAAGTGCGGAACTGGAGACCGAGGCGAAAGCTCTACCAATCTCTATTCTGTCCCATGCGTCGTGCGGGTTGGACGGATGCGGGGATGAACACAAGGGAGGGGATATGTGTTCGCCGCGCTCTCCAATGCCGGACTTCGACGTAAGGCATTTCTCTGGTCAACGCACACGCCAAGATGAAAAGAGTGTTGCGTAGAACCAACTTAATTTGTTAACGGATACAAGTTAACAAATTAAGTTAAGTAAGTGGCTGTATGAAAGTTACCTATGCCTTGTCACCCCGCAGGGGTTTCTCTGCCACCAATTCAGAGAGAAACCTGCGGCATGACTGTGGCTAATTTCGCCGTCATACATCCGCCCACTTAACAGAGCAAGTTAACAGATAAAGTATACCTGCAACTTGTTATCTCTTCGTAAAGGTAACACATAAGCGCGCGAGCGATGGTAGCGTACAATGCAAAGTGGACAACAAAATGTCTGTTCTGTGACTCTGTTGTGCCACTCCTCAACGCCGCTCCTCAACAAAGCAAAAGGGGCGAAACGTCGAGCTGTGCGACATTCGCCCCTTGCTTTTTCGCCTGGTTACTTACGTAGGCCCAGCCGCTGAATCAATTGTTGATAGCGGCGGGTATCCGTTTTCTTTAGATACGCCAAATGGCGACGACGCTGACCAACTAACTTCAGCAACCCACGCCTCGAGCTTTCGTCGTGCTTGTGGGTGTTCAAATGCTCAATCAAGGATTCAATGCGGGTCGTCAATAAGGCGACCTGTACCTCTGGCGAACCCGTGTCGGTATCGGTAAGCCGATACTCGGTGATGAGCTGCGTTTTTTGCACCTTACTAATGCTCATGTATTTCTCCTCATGAGAATAGCAACAACAGGGGACAATCCCCTGATCTGCACCACAGTGCAACCCACTGTGAGGTCTATTGCCAAATCACCGCTGTGCCCGGCGCATGATCTAGCACAATAGTTCTTGTAAGACTATCATAAATTTGACAATTTGTCCAATTTTTGCGCGACAGATGATCCCCAACTTGCAAAAAATTGAAGTTTGGTGTGGTGCCTCTCGTGGTAGGTTGACACTAGGGTCAGCGCTGATGATCAGCGTTGGGGCTTGGTTTCGCTGCTCCCAGGCGTCGCTGGTGTTGAGGCGGAGGGAAATCTCACGCCGAGACGCTGAGGCGCAGAGAAGAGAGGGAATGCAGAGGAGAGAGGAGGAGAAGGTTAAGACGAATTCTAATCGTCCAATGAATAATTGGCACTGGCAGTGCCAATCTGCTACGCTAGACTTCATGGAACTGCTACGCGGCGTGGTCGAGCGCCTTACCTATCACAACGAAGAAACAGGCTATACCGTTGCCAAACTGTCGCCAGAGTATACAAGCCGGCTGGGGATGGGCGAAGGCCGCGAGGTAACGGTAGTTGGTAACATGCTAGGCGTCAACGTGGGCGAGTCTGTGGAGTTAAGTGGACGCTGGACCGTTCATGCCGAGTATGGACGTCAGTTTCAAGTTGAGCAGATGCGGACGGTGCTACCCGCGACTGTGGCGGGTATTGAAAAATACTTGGGCAGCGGGTTGATCAAAGGTGTGGGGCCTGAGACCGCCAAGCGGATCGTGCGCCATTTCGGCGTGAGCACGCTCGAGGTGATTGAGCAGCAGCCAGAACGGTTGACCGAGGTGCCGGGGGTGGGCAGCAAGCGCCAACAGCAAATCGTTGCTGCCTGGGCCGAGCAGCAAGCCATTAAAGAAGACATGCTCTTTTTGCAAAGCCCCGGCGTGACCACATCATTGGCAACCAAAATTTATAAGTATTATGGCGATGAAGCGATTGGCATTGTTCGCCATGACCCGTACCGGCTGGCGCGTGACATCTATGGCATCGGCTTTTTGACTGCGGATAAGATTGCACGTGCTTTGGGCATTCCGTCCGATTCCCCTGCACGCATCGCTGCGGGGCTGCTCTATGCGCTGAACCAGGCAGGTGACGAAGGGCATGTCTTTTTGCCCACCAGCGAATTGGTCAAGAGTGGCATCGAGTTGCTAGATGTGACCCAAGAGCAGGCTGCCACCGGGATTGTGCAACTATGGGGCTCCAATGAGGTAAAGGTCCCCACTGACGCAGGCGGTAATGCTCTCTCGCCTGTGCCATCGGACATTACACCGCAGTTGGTAGTCGGCGCGGGCCAACTCTTTGCTGCCGCTACCATCGAGCAGGCACGCGAATTACTCCAGCAAGAACAAGCCATCTATCTCACCCCTTTCTACTTTAGCGAAGTTGGGGTAGCCGGACGCCTCCAACGCCTTTTGCGCGAAGGAAGCAGCCGCCTCACCCGCTTTGCTCGCGTGCAAGATTGGGAAGGGCGACTGGCGCATGTTGAGAATGATGCAGGTGTTGTCCTGGCACCGCACCAGCGCGCGGCGGTTCAGACTGCGCTCACGCACCGGTTGACGATCTTGACTGGCGGCCCTGGTACGGGCAAGACCACCACAGTGCGTACCATCCTTCTGCTTTGCCAACAAGCGGGTCATCGTGTGCTTTTGGCCGCACCCACTGGGCGTGCGGCCAAGCGGCTGGCGGAGACCACAGGGCAAGAGGCCAAGACCTTGCACCGTTTGTTAGAATTCCAGCCCAGCGA
>CAMPHP010000321.1 GCA_946885925.1 uncultured Litorilinea sp. | reverse complement strand
TGAACTGGGTGAGGCGCTTTCACTCAACCGTCTACGCAGCCAATTCTTTAATGGAATGCGTATCAGCGCCGCACTTTTTTTGGGAGTCATATCGCTCTACGCAGGTAAGCGACTCTTTGATTGGGTTTGGACACAGTTTTCGTAACGTATATTTGTAGCGCATATTCGTAACGCATATTCATAACGCATAGCAGTAAAGGCGCAAGAGCCTAAACGCTGGTTGCGCCAACTGCTGCCAATAACCTACATCGCACAGATCGGCAAGAGCCTTTATAAGGCAAACTTGCCTTTTCTGTTTTGTCTGCCGATCCATAGTTGAAAACAAGTCCAATTTAGTGTATTATTATGTCAAATACGAAAATGATTGTTGGACTCGGTAATCCGGGTCCACGCTATACCCACAACCGCCACAACATTGGTTTCCAATGTGTCGATCTTTTTGCGCGCCGCCATCACATCGAGATCGGACGTGCGCAGTTGCGCGCGATGGTCGGGGATGGTTGGGTCACGCGCAATGAGGCCCGCGCCAAAGTGCTTTTGGTCAAACCCATGACCTATATGAATGCGAGCGGTGAAGCTGTAGGCCCTTTGGCCCGCTATTACCAGATCGAGCCAGCCAACATCATCGTGGTCCACGATGATCTCGATCTGGAATCTGGCAAGCTCCGGCTGCGGCGCGGGGGTAGTTCTGGCGGTCAAAAGGGCGTTAAGTCAATTGCCCAGCACTTGGGTACGCAGGAATTTCATCGTGTCAAAGTCGGCATTGGTCGCCCACCTGGACGCATGGACCCCGCGGCCTATGTGTTACAAGACTTCACCCCTGCCGAAGAAGAATATTTCGCGCCCTTGCGCCTAAAAGTATGCGCGGCCCTAGAGTGTTGGCTGTTTGAGGGTATAGAAACCGCTATGAATCAATTTAATGGTTAAAACCTGAGCCATGCACCTACCAGGACTTGTTGAACTCCTTAATCAGTTGCCAGCCTTTCGTCATCTAGTCGAAAATGGCAGCGAAATACCTTTGGCACTACTTCAGTCTGCCCGTCCCTATGTGGCGGCCGGACTGCGCGACGCGCGCGGCGGGGCACTCCTGCTGCTCACCGCGCGCAGCGAAATGGTGCAACAAATTGTGGGCCAACTCGGCATGTGGCTACCAAGTCCCGATGAGGGTGGCCCCACAATTCTGCCATTCCCGGAAGCGGATGCGCTTCCCTTTGAACGCATTAGTTGGAGTGCTGCCACCCGCCAGCAGCGCTTGACCGCGCTCTCTGCGCTACAAAGCAAAAACAGTGTGCCACCGATTGTCGTCGCCAGTGCCAGAGCAGTGATGCAAAAGACGCTGCCCACGCGCGAACTGCGGATGGCCCTACGCCCGCTCCGCGTTGGCGAGCTTGTGCGGCTCGATCAAATGATCGAGCGTTGGGTGCAGACTGGCTATAATCCTGCCGATGTGGTCGAGGAGCCAGGCATTTTTGCCCGTCGCGGCGGCATCATTGATATTTGGCCGCCCAACCTTCCACACCCTGTTCGCATTGATCTCTTTGGCGAGGAGGTCGAGAGTTTGCGCCTCTTTGACCCGGCGACACAACGCACCATACGCCAAGTCAAACAGATCGAGATTGGCCCTGGCAGCGAGGCACTCTCCAAGTATGGACCTGCTGCGCTGCAACGACTGGGCCTACAGCCAGAGCAACTCAACGCAGCGAGCAATTTGAGCACCTCGGCCACAGGTTCGCCGCTGCAAGACCCAAACCTGCTGCTTGCTGTACGCGAAGAGCTGCGCCAGGAAGTTGATAATCTGCGCGAGGGGCAGAGTTTCCACGGCATCGAGTGGTACATGCCCTATTTCTATGAACAGCCCGCCTCGCTGATCGACTATCTACCTAGCGATGGTACGCTGCTCTTGGATGATGCGATTGACTTCTTTGCTACACTCTATGAGTTGGAGACTCAAGCACATGGCCTTGCCGCCGAACTCCAGCGCAGTGGCGAACTGCCGCGGGACTTTGCGCGCAACTACTTTACAACTGACGAACTGCGTGCTCGCCTCGCCCATGCCAAGCCCATCATCCTGGGCTATGGCGATTTATACGGCAAAAGCACAGATGCCAATACGCCCCTGGCGCGCGCGTTTATTCCGGGGCCGCGCTATGCTGGCAAAACTAAGCAGATCGTGGCGGATGTCGCCAAGTTGCGCGATGGAGGAAACGCGGCTGTACTCTACACGCGCCAAGCAGCGCGCCTGCAAACCACGCTTAACGAAGCCGATATTACTACGCATGTGCAGAGTGACTTAACCGTTCCTCCTGCCCCGCGCGCGGTTGTCTTGGTTCAAGGCGTTGCCCCTGAAGGCTTTATCATGCGCGGCATCGAGTTGCGCCAGCCAGCAGCCATAGACGACTACGATGTTCATTTTCTCACCGATACCGAGCTTTTTGGGTGGAGCAAGCCCCAAGCGCGCCGCCGCCCCACAGCCCACAGCACGGTTGCACCGGAAATCTTCTTTGCCGATGTAAAACCGGGGGATTATGTTGTACACCTGGAGCATGGCGTCGGTATTTTTGACGGTTTGGTCAAGCTCGAATTGGGGGGTATGTCACGCGAGTATCTCCAAGTCAGCTATGCGCGCAATGACAAACTCTATGTCCCCGTTCACCAGGCCGACCGGCTCAGCCGTTATGTCGGTGCAGGGGAAAAGACCCCATCTGTCAACCGCCTCGGCACTGCCGATTGGCAGATGGTGAAGGACCGCGCACGCAAGTCTGTGGCTGATATTGCTGAAGACCTGCTCCATCTCTATGCCGAGCGCGAAGTCGCACGCGGTCATGCCTACAGCCCTGATGGACCGTGGCAAGAGGAACTAGCAGCGAGCTTCCCCTATGATGAGACCGATGACCAACTCCATGCCATCGACGCTGTGCGCCAAGACATGGAGTCCGACCGCCCGATGGACCGGCTGATCGCGGGCGATGTTGGCTATGGCAAGACCGAAGTTGCTGTACGCGCCGCGTTCAAGGCCATTATGGATGGCAAACAGGTTGCCTTCTTGGTTCCCACCACCGTCTTGGCCCAGCAACATTATCGCAATCTCAGCCAACGGCTCTCTCAATTCCCTGTGCGTGTGGAGATGCTCTCGCGCTTCCGGACTCCGGCACAACAAGAAGCGATTATTCGTGGTGTAGCGGAGGGCAGCATTGACCTGCTGGTGGGTACGCACCGCATCCTGAGTGAAGATCTCGATTTCAAAGACCTGGGCATGCTTATCATTGACGAGGAACAACGCTTTGGTGTGGCCCAGAAGGAAAAGCTAAAGCAATTGCGTACCCAAGTGGATGTGCTAACGCTCAGCGCCACGCCCATCCCGCGCACCTTGCACATGAGCCTTAGTGGTATCCGCGACATGAGTACCATCACCACACCACCCAAGGAACGGCTGCCCGTCCACACTGTCTTGGCCGAATATGATGATGTACTTGTGCGCCAGGCCATTGAGCGCGAACTTGCGCGCAACGGCCAAGTCTTTGTTGTCACAGATAAAGTACGCGGCATTCAAGCCTTGGCCGACCGTATCCAACATCTGGTTCCCGAAGCCAGCGTGGATATCGGCCATGGGCAAATGCCCGAACGGCAGTTGGAAGATGTCATGTACCGCTTCTCCCAGGGTGAATTTGATGTGCTCATCGCCACCACCATCATCGAAAACGGGCTGGACATCCCCAACGCCAACACCATCATCATCAACCGCGCCGACCATTTCGGTCTCGCCCAACTCTACCAGCTACGCGGGCGCGTTGGACGCGGAGCCCAGCGCGGTCATTGCTATCTGCTCTATGAGAAGCACAAGCCGCTAAGTTATGACTCTCGCCGCCGCTTGGCTGCCATCATGGAAAGCAGCGAAGAGCTAGGCGCGGGCTTCCGCATTGCCATGCGCGATTTGGAAATCCGGGGTGCGGGTGACTTATTGGGGGCGCGCCAACATGGACACATCGACAGCGTGGGCTTTGATCTCTACACTCGTCTCTTGGCCCAAGCCATCAACGAGGCGAAGCGCAAAATCCATCGCATCGATCAAGCCATCCAGCAACAGCCCGCTACCAATGGCACTGCTACCAATGGCGGCGGACCAGAGCATGTGCCCAGCGAAGACGGCGCAGAACCAACCGCGCAGCCGCAAGTAGAGTCTACGACAGCGCACCCGGTTGAGGAGTTGACCGATCTCGAGGTTTCATTCGACATTGAAGATCCCCTAGCGCCGCCGGTGTTGCTCGATTTACCGCTGGATGCACAAATCCCCCAGACCTACATTGAGGAAGAGAGCCTACGCCTCCAGATGTACCGGCGCATCGCAGGCATGACGCATCTGGAAAGCATTGACGAGATGCGGCGCGAGATGACCGACCGCTTTGGCACTGATGAGCTCACAGGCAGTGTCCCGGAAGAAGTAGAAAATCTCTTCTATCAGATTCGTGTCAAGATTCTGGCCCTGCGAGCCAATGTCCAAAACATTGGGCGTGAACTCGACCAGTTGGTGATTCGCAGCGACACCCTCGAAAACATCAACCGCACGGCTCTTGAAAGTCGCTTGCGCCAGGCATTTGGTTCCCCCAGCCGCGGCGAACCCGACGCCGCCATCCCCCGCGTTGCCCGCCGCGCTGTATACCTGCCCATTGACGACGCCGAAAAGTGGCGCGGTGCCCTCGTGCGTACCCTAGAGATCATGGCATATAGCTAGCGTTTTTTTGGCTCTGATCTCTGCGCTATAACTTGTCATGAAAGCCTTCCTCAGTAGTCCCTCTATGTTCTGCCTTTAAGCTCGAAGTGCTGGCTGTACTGCTCCCTTTACCAAGCGTTCGTGAGCACGTTAGAATAACACCTGGCAAACAAACCCCTTCCAGGAAGCGTAGAGCTTCCTGGAAGGATGCACATACTCTATTGTTGAATAACTTGTGGGATAAATGTGGGATAGCTGTGGGATAAATGTGTGATAGTTGTGGGTAAAGTGGGAAAACATAACGGGAGCGACTGATTTTCCTAGTCGCTCCCGTTTTTGATTGATTCCAATTCAGATGTTAATTCTACTTAAGCAGT
>CAMPHP010000320.1 GCA_946885925.1 uncultured Litorilinea sp. | reverse complement strand
TGGATAAGGTGCGTGTGATAACCCATTCAAGAATTCAACGCTTTGTTCCACAAACGATATCTGTCTCACAAGCACCGAGCGTAGAGTTGTTGCCTTGTCTCAGCGCAGTGAAACGGAAATCCATGCCATATTGTGCTCGAGCTACGACTTGATCTGCGACTCGCACTATGAAAGGACAAAGTGGGCAAGGGTCTGCTGCAAACCCACGATGTCAATCCCTTTCTTGATCTCTTTGCTAATTGTCGGATGCTGATCGCCGGATAGCCAGATTTTGAGTTCAGCATCGCGATCAAACGTACCTGCGGTTTCGACAGAGAAATACTTGATCGACTTGTATGGAATGGTGACGTATTCAACTTTGTTACCTGTCAGACCCTGTTTGTCAACCAAAATCAAACGCTTGTTTGTGAAGATAAACATGTCTCGCACTAGCCGGAATGCGGCTTGAATCTGCTCACCTGAAATCAAAATGGACGCATATTCTTTTTGCACAGACTGAGCATCTGCCTGTGTAGCGTTGCCAAACAATCCACTGAGCATCCTTGTCCTCCCATCTCATTTAACTTATCGCGGATAATAGGCAAGAGAGGCATAGAGAGACCTGCTGAAATGCCTTACCAGAATGCAAGTATAGCTAGCAAGTATAAAGGGCCGCCCAAAAATGAACAAAGGCTACAGTAGAGTCGTCTCTACTTGTAATGATCGTAATGAGCATTTGCAGTAAGAGCTTTTCCGTGCCCTCAGATACATAAGTCGGATACATAGCTTAGGGAACTACTTTGAAGCATGCGTCGTTTGGTATGCGTCCTGTGCCACCTCTGCCCTCATGGCCCACGTCCATGCGTTTGGGTCCACTGCCACCTCCGGCCAGGTGATACTCACTCTCTCCCCCGTCTATCAACTTCCCGCCCAGGTGGCTCTCCTGTGCAGTTTACACAGGCCAGCCAGGCGGTGATCCTTTTGTCTATCTATTGGAGCGAGTACAATTGGAGCGAATCAGCCAGGAGAAGGAGCCTGTGCGACAAGGGCAGACCGAAGTTCAGTTGCAGATTACGCAGAGTCAGAGGACACATACCCACCACTTTCTTTCCCCCACCCTCATCATCTTGCTCTCCGTGCTCTTGACCCTTGGAATTATTACTCCCGCGTGGGCACAGAATCCGGCATCCGCACCAGCCCTCTTGATCTCCGGGCCGCAGCAGGTGCGCGTTGGCGAGCCGTTTTCCATTACCCTCGGCGTTTCTACGAGCTACACTTTGGCCGCTTATGAGGCCAGCTTGCAGTGGGACACTACGCTGGCACATCTGCGCAGCCTCGAGCATTCGGCCCAGTTGTCGCTTGGAGCAGCGGTGCCACTAGGGCCACTGCCCACGCTGGATGGAGTTGCCTTTGGTGCCTACTCCTGCGTCCATCTTTGTCCAATGGCTTTTGGGGCCGAGTGGAGTCCCGACCCAACTCCGCCAGAGTTGACGCTCGCCACACTTACGCTGGTAGCCGACCAGCCAGGAGTGCTTAGACTGACGGCAGCACATGGCAGGGTGGTCGAGGAGAGCGGGCAGGTGATTAACGTACCGCAAGACGTTCTGCTCCTGGAGGTCGAGGCTCGCCCAGCAGCCCCCGATCCTGCCATCCCCGCGGCTGCGAAGAGCGTGACGCTCGTTGCAGCCGCAGCCACACTGCCCATCACGCAGGAGGCTAAGATACAGGAGTCTAAGATAGATGTCACGGGTGATCAGGAGATCACTCAGGCGGATGTCATGGAGGTGGCACTCGCCTGGAATGCTGCCCACCGGCGCGGAACTGCGTGTACGCTAGCACCGGCAGCCTTCCCGGATAGCCCCGATGTAAACGGGGATGGTTGTCTGGACGTAGCGGACTTGTACCAAATTACAGCCCTAAGCACAACGCAAACAGCTGGTCCGGCGGCCACTACCGGCGAGGCGACCGCCTCTGGGATCTTCACCGTCACAACCGTAAGCGATGCGCCGGACGCCATGCCAGGAGATGGGATCTGTGCGACAGTGGACGGAGCTTGTAGCTTGCGTGCGGCGATCGCTGAGGCCAACACCCACCCGGGTGCAGACGCCATCCACTTTAACCTGCCAGGCGAAGGCGTCCATACCATCCACCTCGAGCACACCTTGCCAACCCTCAGTGACCTCACGGGGGGAACGATGCTTGATGGCTATACCCAGGTAGGCGCTGTGCCCAACAACCATCCCTCCTCCAGCAACGCCGTTATCCTGGTACAACTGCGCGGTAGCGACCCGCCCAGCTTTGATGCGCTGGGCATCGCCTCACCCGGCAATACCATCCGCGGTTTAGCCTTTTTTAACTTTATTCAGCCCATCCAACTCTACGGCTCCGACGCCCATGACAACCGCATCGTGGGCAACTTCATCGGTACGAATGCCGCTGGGAACGCCCATGCTATGAAGAATGAACCCTTTGTTGGCGGCGTGGCTCTTATCCAAGGCGCGGCCCATAATCAGATTGGCGGCCCCACCCTCAGCGAGCGTAACGTCATCTCCGGCAACCCCTGGACTGGCGTGCTCCTCTATCACCAGGGCACCGAGGGAAACCTCATCCAAAACAACCTTATCGGTCTCACCCCCCAGGGCGATAGCGCATTGCCCAACCTGCGCCACGGCGTGGACATCAACTTTGGTGCCTCGTACAACATCGTGGGCGGCGATTCCGGTGCAGGGAATGTGATCGCCGGGAACAACGAGGCAGGCGTCGAGATCTCCCACGGAAGTGATACCCGCGCCAACCAGATAGTCGGCAACCGGATCGGCACCGATGTGACAGGCCATCATGCGGGGTCGTACAGCGCCAACGGCGATGCGGGTGTCTACATAGAGGATGGGGTGCGTGAGACCCTGGTGGCTGGCAACATCATTGGCAACAACTTAGGGGGTGGCATTCTTCTGACCGGGCACGGCACTGCCAGCAATAGTGTGCGCGACAACCGTATCGGGATCTCGCTCAATGGCAGTGCTATCCCCAACAGCAGCTATGGGGTAGGCGTGCAGGATGGGGCCAAGCACTCGCAGATCGGACCCGGCAACGTCATTGTGAACAATCGGGTCGGGGTGCTGCTACTCGACAAGGGGACCGACTTCAACACCATTACCCAGAACGTTATCTATGCAAATAGCACGCTAGGCATCGACTTGGAGCCATTGGGGACGAACCAGCCGTTATCTGTCCCGGTAGCAGGCCCCAATCAGCAGTTGCTTGCTCCTGTCTTGACAAGGATCACACAGGGGCAAGTGGCGGGATCAGCCTGTCTCACTTGTACTATCGAGATCTTCCGTGCTCAATCCAGCGTCGCGGCCTCGGCGCAGGGTCGCGACTTTCTCGGCACAGCAGTTGTCAACGCCGAGGGCCGCTTTACCGTGTCGCTCACAAGCGCCCTGGCTGGTGACGCTGTGACCGCTACTGCCACCGATGCCAGCGGCAATACCTCGGAGTTTTCACTCCCTCTCCATGTGGAGGAGCAGGTGGGCGGAGCGCTCTATCTGCCTCTTCTGGCTCGCCTGCCGTAAGGTCAATAGCTTGACAGCAATCCTCCTCGCAGGTTTGAACCTGCGAGGAGAGTACTCATGACAAATTGCGATGACAAGACAAAACAGTTTGTTTTACAGAGTGTTCAAACTTTCCATTAAGACATTCTACAAGGAGGAACCTATGGCTCTAATCCGTGCATTCCGCCCAGTCTCGCGTGTGGGTCGCCTGCTCCATCTCTTTCTCATCACCCTCATTGCTAGCACCTGCACCCTCTACCTGGCGGGCAATGCCCACGCCACGCCTGCGACTCGCATTGCTGAGGTAGCGGCCTTTATGGAAGGGGTGACGGAGCGTGTCTCCATCAACGCTAACGGCGTTGGGGGCAATGAGTGGTCCCGTACCCCTGCCCTTTCGGCGGATGGCCGTTTTGTCGCCTTTGGCTCGCTTGCAAGCAACCTAGTACCAGGGGATACCAACCATAACGTTGACATCTTCGTGCATGACCGGCAGACAGGAGCGACGGAGATTGTCTCCATCGCCTCTGACGGCTCCCTGAGCAATCGCGGTGCTGCCGTCTCTACCATCTCAGGAGACGGGCGCTTTGTCGTCTTTGAGTCTAACTCCACTAACCTGGTGCCGGACGATATCAATAATGCCAGTGATCTCTTCATGCATGACCGGCAAACCCATGAGACCACCCGCATCTCTGTGGCGTCGGACGGCACAGAAGGCAATCATTGGTCTCGCCTGGGCGCTATTTCAGCCGATGGTCACTTTGTCGTCTTCGATTCCGCTGCCAGCAACCTGGTAGCGAACGATATCAATCATGACGTAGATGTCTTCGTCCACAACCAGTTGACGGGTGAGACGATCCAAGTTTCGGTGAATTCTGATGGCGTTGGCGGTAATAAGGCTTCCTACTATCCCACGATATCGGCGGACGGACGCTTTATAGCCTTTACATCTGAGTCTACCAACCTAGTGCCGGACGATACCGAAGACAATCCTGATATCTTTGTGTTTGATCAGCAAACAGGAGAGACTGAGTTAGTCTCGGTAGCTGCTAATGGCACATCGCTTTCTAGTTTTTGGCCGGCGATTTCGGCTGATGGTCATATTGTCGCTTATTACTCCACTGATTTCGCTACTGATGCCAAAATCCGCATCCATGACCGCCAGACAGGAGAAACTGAGTCGCTTGCTGTCAAGCCATCGGCTGGCTTTCCTAGTATCTCAGGCGATGGCCGCTTTGTGGCTTTTGTCTCTGATGCCAGCCTGGTACCAGAGGATAGGAATAAGGGTCTACATGATATCTATGTTTACGACCGGCAGAATGATCAGGTCGAACTAGTCTCCGTCAATCTCTACGACATGGCAGGGAATCACTTCTCTAACTATGTTTCCATCTCAGCGGATGGACAGTGTGTGGCCTTTGGCTCCGATGCTACGGACCTGATCCCGCAAGATGGCAATATTCGCGTGGATATTTTCGTCCGCTGCCGCACCGCTCCCACGAGCCATGTCAGCATCTTTGCCGCAGAACCCGCAGCCGACACGGTCACACTGCCCTGG
>CAMPHP010000319.1 GCA_946885925.1 uncultured Litorilinea sp. | reverse complement strand
ACCGCGCAGAGACGGTGAAAGTAACGGCGCTGGAATTGACCGAGCAATACAGCGTGCAGACGTTAGGTGTGGTCGCTGATGTAACGGATTATGCAGCGATGCAGCGCGCTGTGGCCGAGATCGATGATACGTTCGGAGGAGCAGATCATCTGGTCTATGCCGCGGGAATGGGGTCGGGCAAGGGGGGCTTCCCCTTCTGGAATCTGGAACCCAGCGATTGGCCGCGGGTGTTGGAGGTCAATCTACAGGGCGCAGTCAATACTGCTCATGCCTTTGTGCCTGGCTTTGTGGAACGACGACATGGCACATGGCTGTTTATCGCTTCGGTGGCAGGGCAGATCGGTTCGCAGACCGATCCGCCCTACAGTGCAGCCAAGGCAGGGATGATTAACTTTGCCCAATGCGCGGCCAAAGACCTTGCACCTTATAATGTGCGTGTCAATGTGCTCAATCCTGGTATGGTCTCCACTCCCTTGAACCGTGGTGTGTGGGAGGGGCAGATGAAGAACTTGCCCCCAGAGCAGCGAGTAGACTTCGAAACGTGGGGCGCGCAGAAGATCGCCAAGGTAGTGCCGCTCAATCGCTGGCAGACGCCAGAAGATATGGGGGACATGGCAGTCTTCTTGGCATCAGACCGCGCCAACAATGTGACAGGGCAATGTGTCAATGTTGACGGCGGCTTTGTGATGCATTCGTAGTGACCGCTAGCGCTTAACGTACCGTGATGGGCACTGGGATCACGTGGCTAATCACGTAGTTTTCGCGATCCGGCTGGCGCTGCATTGCCTGTGTACAACCTGCTGTGTCGGTGGCTCTTGCCATGATGGTGTAGGAGCCGGGACGGGTAAAGGGGGGCGCGTCATATTTCCATAGCCGCCACGCATAACGAACTGGCTCCCCAAGTAGTTGCGCCGCGTGCCAACTCTGGCCTCCGTCTAGGCTAATCTCGACCTTGGCAATTGTAGCTTTCCCACTCCATGCGGCACCGTTGATACAAAACGGCGTGTGGAGTGGGATCTCCTCTTGGAATTCGGGGCGAGCAATGGATGCTTTGGTCTGCATGGTGGTGATGGGGACACGGGTGGGGATGCCATCAATGCGCTCCCATATCGCATAATCAATTGATTGATAGTAGCCGTGAAATGGTTTGGCTGTGACAATGAGCCGCGTCACCCACTTGACCGACGCCATGCCATACCAACCAGGCACAATCAGCCGCAGCGGGTAGCCATGTGCCAGCGGCAATTCCTCGCCATTCATTGCGTAGGCAAGCAGTGCATCGGCGAGGATAGGGTCATCGAGTGGTAGGCTGCGTGTATAGTGAATTTCGCCATCCGGTTTGGGTGGCTCTTTGATTTCTCCCTTGTCTGCTCCTTCAACGATCACTTCAAGCGCATCTGGCAGGACTCCGGCACGCGCCAGGATGGCTCGCAGTGGAACGCCTGTCCACGTGGCATTACCGACAGCCCCCTGTCCCCACTGCACACCCTCTGTCTTTGGTGTGAGAAATGAGCGGTTGTTACCAGCACATTCCATTGTTACCGTAATCGTCTCCGCCGGAAGCTGCCGGAGTTCGGCATAGGTCAGGACCAGAGGATGCTCGACCCTGCCCTCTACAGTCATTCGCCATGTCTGCGCGTCCATTGTTGGATAGGGATAATGGTTGCGAATATAGAACTCAGCCGTGGGGGTAATAAAGCTATTGAGCGTGGCAAAGGGGTACTCGAGGTTTTCTACTTCTAAATCGCGCACAATCATGCTGGTCTACCTCTCTGTAGTCCGGCAACACCTCCGTGGTGCGGCCTGTGTATCGTTGGAGCATGGTCGCTCATTGGCTGTTAGTATAGCGGAAAAATCGGGCTGTGTGTAGGGTATTGATCAGGGGATTGGTGAAAATGCGGTCTCACAGAGGGCACAATGATGTAACGGTTGGGGCAATCTGTTGTACGAGGGATCCGGCGGAGCCAGCGGAGGGTAGCCCGCTGGCTCCGCCGGATCTAGTCAAATCGCAGAGCTAGAATCTTGTGGCGATCAACAAGTGCGCTGGCGCACCACCTCATACAACAACAGCGCAGCGGCGACTGCAACATTGAGCGAGTTGATCTGTCCATGCATGGGCAGCCTGATCGTCAAATCCGCTCCGTGTAGCCATTCACTGCTAAGACCCCGTTGTTCGTTGCCGACAATGATCGCGACAGGACCGCACATGTTCACATGCGTATAGAGCACTTCGGCTTGCGGTGTCGCGGCCATGCTCAAAATACCATGTGCTTCGCACCACTGGAGCGTCTGTCGTGGGCTGGCTGCCAGGAGTGGAATTGTAAAAAAGGTGCCCACGCTGGCGCGCACGACATCCGGGTGGAACATGTCAACCTGAGAATCACAGACGATAACCGCCTCTGCACCGGCACCATCGGCGGAGCGGATGATAGCTCCCAAGTTAGACGGCTTCTCGATGGCTTCTGCCACCAGAAAGAAAGCCGTTGGTCGCGGGTGATATCCATTCAGTGTGCGGCGAATCTGTGGAGCCAGGGCGAGTAGTCCATCGGGTCGGGGCGCAACGGCCATCTTCTGGAAAGGCCCCGCGGCAACCTCCAGTAGAAGTGCGCCAGCTTGCTCTGCCATGCTGAGCAAGGATGATTCGTGATGGCCGTAGAAGAATTCCGGGCAGTAATAGAGCGTATGGAGAGGGTAGCGATTTTGTAGTGCCTGTAGAATCGCTCGATACCCCTCAATCATCATTTTTTGCTGTCGATCCCGCTCTTTTCGCTGCTGTAGTTTAACGCAATTTTTGACATGTAGGTTTTGCAGGCTTGTGATACGCATAATCGAACCTATCTTTGCGAATGGATGAATGGCAACAATGAGAAGGCCGTGGGAGCAATTGCCCACGGCCTTTGTGCTGGTTCGTTGCGTCAGCAGGATCAAAAAAGCCGTGGACAAGAGGAGATGTCCACGGCTGCAAGGCAAAAACTACGTCAAGTTAACATAACTTGGCTGGCGCAGGGCACACTCCTCCTAAGGTAAAGGAGCGGCCTCCAGTTGTAAAGTCACTATAAATTGCGTAGGAGATTCGATAATCAAGCATAGTTGCAGAACCCAAAAGATTCCTTATGGTGATAGAAGAAGCATATCAGAATCTCATTAGGCTGTCAATGCACTCGGCTGGAAAAGGATTGATGAACGATTTGCGGCCATGTCGAGGCGTATTCCAACTGTGGCAACGCTTTGTGTGGAGCAAGTCAATATGGCGAAGCAGTCCATAGTCTATCCACCTTGATAATGCACATGCCGCCGCGAAACGCGAAAGGCGAGCATTGTGATCAAGAGAATTAAGATGAAAAGCACCCACGCTAATGCCGACGCATACCCCATTTTGAAATAGCCAAACGCCGAATTGTATAGGTAGAGCCCATAAAAAAGGGTGGCGTCACCAGGTCCGCCTTTGGTCATCACATACGCTTCGGCAAAATACTGGAATGAACCGATCATGCCCGTGACCGCGTTGAAAAAGATCACGGGGCTAATCAGTGGTAGTGTCACGCGCAAGGTTCGCTGAAACCAGTTGGCACCGTCCAATTCCGCTGCCTCGATCATCTCACGCGGTACATCCTGGAGACTCGCAAGATAGATAATCATCGCCTGCCCCAGCCCCCAATAGCTCATGATGATGAGCGCTGGCTTGGCCCAGTTCGGATCGCCCAACCAACTTGGCGACGAAAGACCGGTCGCCTTGAGCGCCGCATTGATAGGGCCATAAAGCGGGTTAAAGAGCCACAGCCACAACACCGCATTGGCGACCGTTGGTGTCACTGTCGGCAGATAATAGATCGCACGATAGAAAGGCCGGAACTGTACATTCATGTTCAACATGATGGCAATGACAATGGCCAGAATTGTTCCGCCGCTAATCGAAAAGAGCGTGAAGTAGATCGTGTTGTACAGTGAGATCCAAAACAGCTTGTCGTCAAACAGCATGACGCGGTAGTTTTCCAGGCCAATGAAGTGTGCCGGCTGAAACACATTGTAGTAGGTCAAACTATAGTACATAGATGCAAGGAAGGGATAGAGTTGCAGAAACAGAGCGTTGATTAACCAGGGCGAAATAAATAACAAACCCAGGACCAAACTCTGTCGCTCTCGTCGCGTCCATTGTATGTTTGACAAAGGGCGTGTAGCCATCAGTATTATCTCCTATTATCCCTTCAGCCCGGTCAGAGCGATGCCTTCAATAAAGGTGCGCTGCGTTAGGAAAAAGAGAATGACGATCGGTGCCAGCGCCATACAGATCGCAGCCATAATCGTGGCATAGTTCGACAGCCCGTACTGCATGCGCAACCCCAAGATACCCAACGTCAGCGTCCACAATTGTGTATCATTTAGGTAGATCAGTGGCTCTAGGAAAGCATTCCAATTGCCGATAAACTCAAACAGCCCAATCACGGCAATCGCTGGCTTTACCAAAGGGATAAAGATACTCCATAGGATGCGAAGTTCTGACGCGCCGTCAATGCGTGCGGCATCGGTCAAGTCATCTGGAATCGTTCGGAAGAACTGGCGCAACATGAAAATAAAGAATGGGCTCGCAAAATAGGTTGGCACAATTAGCGGCAGGTACGTATTGACCCAGTTCATTTTGGAGAAGATGATGTACAAGGGGACCATCCGTACTTGATACGGCAACATCATGGTCGCTAGCACGCCTATGAATACAATCTCGCGGCCAGGCCACCGGATGCGTGAGAACCCATAAGCCACAAGGCTATTGGATATCACCGCACCAATCACATTGACCACGCATAGAAAAAGCGTGTTGCGCCCGTATAACAGCATTTGTGCATCGGCAAACGCCTCTGGATATGCCCGAAACGAAATGGGATTGGGGATCCACTGCGGTGGGAACTGTAGTATCTGCTCTGGCGACTTGAGCGATGTCGTGATCATCCAGAACCACGGGAAGATGAACATCAGAGTTAGCGGCAGCAGCAGGAGATGCCGCCCCACCACCTGTGCCCAATCCCACGCATCGGATCCCCGCATCCGGTCCCAAAACGGCCGGTTTGGCTGAGCTGCTGCCGGATTGGCAAGGAT
>CAMPHP010000318.1 GCA_946885925.1 uncultured Litorilinea sp. | reverse complement strand
TGACAAGATACTTACTGCCCAAGATGACGATTATCGCGCGCTGGTGCAAGAACATCCCTTTGATGCTGTGATTAGCCTGGATACCTCTAGCGCCGATCGCATGGGCAATGCCTATAACCCTGCGGTTCATGGGCAGGTGCCTCTGCTTGTGATTGACCATCACATCACGAATACCTATTTTGGTACAGTGAACTGGGTTGAGCCTCTGTGTGCTGCCACCGCTCAGATGGTGGTCTATCTTGCCGATGCGCTAGGCGTATCGTTGGATAGTGAGATGAGCGAGTGTTTGCTGACGGGACTGGTGACGGATACGCGCGGCTTCCGCACAAGCAATACTACTGTCGAGGTATTGGAAGTGGCCCAACGCCTGATGCATGCCGGTGCCAGCCTCACCACCATCACCCAACGTACGGTCAACAGCCAACCTTTTGCCATGGTAAAACTTTGGAGTTTGATCCTGCCTACGATCCAGCTAGAAGATGGTGTGATTTGGGCAGCGGCGAACGAGCTAGTCTTTGAGCAGGTTGGCTTGCCTGTGGGCGACACTGGTTTGAGCAGCTATTTGGTGACAGCCGACGAAGCCGCCATGAGCGCGGTCTTTGTGGAAAAGCAAGAAGCTGGTCTGATCACTGTAGAATGTAGCTTTCGCGCCAAACCAGGCTACAATGTGGCAGAGTTGGCCTTGAGTTTGGGCGGTGGTGGTCATCCTGCTGCCGCGGGTTGTACGATCCCCGGCACGTTGGTCGAGGTTGTGCCGGAAGTGATCCGGCTGATGAAACAGGCGTATCAGGAGCAGACGGCGCAATTGTTCCATGCTATCTAATTCGCCAGCTAAATCAAACGAGCCACAACGCGATCTGCATGGCTTGCTCGTGGTAGATAAACCAGGGTTTGACCCAGCGAATCCAGATGCGCGTCTATGGACAAGCCATGATATTGTGGCGCGCATGCGTCGCTGGAGCGGGCAGCGGCGTATTGGGCATACAGGCACATTGGACCCGATGGCGAGTGGTGTGCTTATTCTTTGCTTGGGTCAAGCCACGCGCCTGGTAGAATATTACCAGGGTCACGACAAGCGCTATCGTGCGCTGGTCGCATTGGGCAGGGCAACAGACAGCTATGATGCCACCGGGCAAGTTGTCGAAGAGGCTCCTGTGCCGCCTTTGAACAACCAGCAAATCGAAGCGGCGTTAGCACGTTTTCGCGGTGACATTATGCAGACACCACCCATCTATTCGGCGCTCAAGCAAGAGGGTGAGGCGCTCTATGCCAAGGCGCGCCGGGGTGAGGAGGTCACTGTTGCCGCCCGCCCGGTGACAATCCGCCAACTAAACTTGGTCGAGCGCACAGCAACGACGATTACGCTTGATATCGTTTGTTCTGCGGGTACTTACATTCGCAGCCTTGCCCATGACCTGGGGCGTGCGCTCGGAACTGTCGCCCATCTCGCTGAATTGCGACGTACCGCGGCGGGTGATTTTGATCTTGACGACGCACACACCTTACCGGAGATTGAGGCGGCAGTCGAAGCTGGCACCTTTGCGCGGTTGCTTTTGCCGCTGGGTGTGGGGCTGGGGCTACCTTGCTTGACAGTAGATGAACATACCGCCTTGCGGTTGAGCCAGGGGCAGCGGGTACTCATTAAGGCGACAGAGAGCAACTGCGTGAGTGACCTGGCGCTGGCGCAATCTGCGGCAGGTGCCGCATTGGGAATTGTGCGTTGCCTAGAGAGCCAGGGCAGCACGCAGTTGTGGAAAGCCGAAAAATGGCTAGCAATTGGCTAGTTGCAAAATTGATGTTTGATGTCAATGCTCGATAACACTGATGCAGGCAATATGCAGATCTATTCTGACCTCTCTACTTTTCAACTAACTCGCCCGACCGTGTTGACCATTGGCAACTTTGATGGTATCCACAGGGGGCACCAAGCGCTTTTAGGGGAACTGCAACGGGTGGCAGCGCAATTGGACGCGGCCAGTGCAATGCTTACCTTTGACCCGCATCCGTTCGCGGTACTGCGCCCTGACCAGCCTCATCTCTTGCTGACGACGCCAATGGAACGGCTGCGTCTGATCCAACCACTGGGCATTGACCTGGGGATTATCCAGCCTTTTACACGAGAATTGGCTGCGCTAGAGCCTGCCGAGTTCATGGAACTTTTAGTGACACGGCTTAACATGCGTGCGATGGTCGTTGGGCCAGATTTTGCCCTGGGGCGCAACCGCAGCGGCAATCTTACCGTGTTGGATGCGCTGGGGACAACATTGGGCTATTCGATCCATGTGGTTGAACAGGTAGCCTGGGAGCAGCAGCCAGTTCGTAGTAGTGCCATTCGCACGTTGCTGAACGAGGGGGATGTTGAGGCGGCGGCGGCACTGTTGGGGCGACCTTACCATGCAACAGGCGTAGTCATCCAGGGTGACCAGCGCGGGCGGCAGATTGGCATTCCTACCGCCAATCTGCAGCTGCCTGCTGATAAATTGTGGCCCGCAGATGGGGTCTATGCAACGCGTACCTATTTGCATGAGTATCGGAACGGTCAAACGGGTGAACTGGCTGTCTTTAATAGCGTAACCAACTTGGGTGTGCGCCCCACGGTGGGTGGTACTGAACATCGCTTTGAGACTCATTTGCTGGATTTTCCGCAACCAGGCGAAAGTGACAATCTCTATGGGCAGACCGTGACCGTGGAGTTTGTGGCGCGGTTACGTGGCGAGCAGCGCTTTAATGGCCTAGCCGAGTTAGTTGCACAGATCCACGCTGATATTGCACAGGCGCGTGAGATCTTGCCGCTGCCTGTGGCTGTAGTCCAGCCGTTTTTTCACCAGGACAGCTAGCTCGCGGCACCATGCGTATTCTCTGTATTTCCGCCCAACTTCCTGGTCATCTGGACTGGGGCGGCTATCTCCCTACCGCGGCAGAATTATCACGACGTGGGCACACAGTTTTGTGGGCCAGTGGTGCTGCCGTTGCCGAGCAGGTAAAGCGCGCACAAGTAGCCTTTCACAGCCTCGCAGAGACAGGGTGGCGATGGCCCCCACCTCCTCCGCTTGCGCCAAGTCGCGGCGCGACCCCTCAAAGTATTCAGGAACAAAAGCAAATCCGAGCGCTGGATCAATGGCTGGCGGTGGATCGGGTCAGCGCGGCAACGTGCGAGTTGCACGCACTGGCTCGCCAATTCCAGCCAGACCTCATCCTGAGCGAGATGTTTACTGCCGCTGCCGGGTTGGTTGCAGAGATGATTAATGTGCCGCTGGTAGTAATGGGTTGGCCTGCTCCCCTTTCGCAATCTGTACCTGGTGCAGACACAATGGTTGGTGTCGCGCGCCAACGGCTTGACGAGTTGCTGTCACACTTTGAACTCACCGGCACAAATTGGGCAACGGAAGGCCCCCCGGCACTTCGTTCACCCTTGCTCCACATTACCTATTGGAGTCCAAGCTGGTTTGCGGGGATGGCAGTCGCGGACCAGACTGTGCATGTGGGAGGGCTGCGCCCTGCGTCATATGGCGCGGCTGTCCAGCCTGATCCGACCTTGCCATCACCGGATGATGCCCCCTGGATTTTGATCACGCTGGGCACTAGCTTTAATGCTGACCCTAACTTTTTTCTCGCTGCGGCCCATGCTGCCGACCAGATGGGCTGTTTGCCTTTGTTGGCACTGGGCGTGCCGCTGGAAACTGAATGGGTGCAAGGTATGCGATCTCGCTTGCCCAAGAGTGCACAACTGCGCCCCCATCTGGACTTTGCCAGGACACTGCCCCATGTCGCCGCGGCAATTCATCATGGCGGTGCAGGCACGACCCATGCATTGGTGACTCACGCGGTGCCACAGATTGTCGTGCCCCATGCTGCCGACCAGATGCGCCAAGCACAGGGGATCATGCGTAGCGGCGTGGGCCATTATGTGCCTGCCAAGCAAGTAACCATCCCGCTGTTGGTAGAGATGCTGGCGCAAGCTTTGCCCGACCGTTCGCCGTTGCGTGTGCAGGCTGTTGCGCTGCAGGCCGAATTTCATGATCTGGGTGGTGTGCCTGCTGCCGCAGCGCGGATTGAGGCGCTCACCTAGCCCCAATCGATTCACTTGGTTTGATTTGTCTTTTTGATTTTATACTTTATTGACTTGTATTTTATTGACGAGGACCAAAGAAGTTTATGCAAGCATTGATTGACCGTATCCGGCGTGAAGGGCGCAACCTGGGGAAAGGAATTTTGAAGGTTGATGGTTTCATTAATCATCAACTCGATCCCGAACTGACGCTAGAGATGGGGCGCGAATTTGCGCGCCGTTTTTGTGAGGCTGGCGTTACTGAGGTCACGAAAGTTATCACTGCCGAAGTCAGCGGTATTGCGCCTGCGCTTACTACCGGAATTGTATTGGGTGTGCCTGTGATCTATGCACGCAAAACTCGTCCGGTTACGATGGCAACAGGCGTTTACAAAGCTGAAGCACCCAGCCACACCAAAGGCGGTACTGTCGAGTTGATTGTCTCCCCTGAATATCTTAAGCCTGAAGATCGGGTACTGTTGATCGATGACTTTCTGGCTTCAGGTAAAACCATTGCTGCATTGGCCGAATTGATCAGCCAGTGCGATGCTACTCTCTGTGGTATCGGCTGTCTGGTGGAAAAGAGCTTTGAAGGAGGGCGTGCGCTGCTTGCTCCGCTCAATGTGCCGGTTATCTCGCTGGCGATTATCGACAGTATGGAGGGTGAAGAGATTGTGGTGCGGGATGAGCCCTGGTAGGGACGTTCGCCCAATCAGATGAGATTTGCAGTGTCTTGGGTGAAAAGTATTTCGCTGGCCTGTTGGAGTACCAAGACGGCTGCACCAATGGCATCAGCATCATTTCCTAAGGTGCTTGCCTCAATTTGTACAACTGATAGTGGATAAGCCATCGCTCGCCGCTGCACTTCGGCGCGTAGTGGTTCGAGCAGGATTTGACTGCCCTGTCCCACTGGCCCACCCAAAATGATTAGCTCCGGGTTAAAGAGGTTGATCAAGTTGGCAAAGGCAATCCCCAGCACCGTTGCATGATGGGCAACAACATCCAGCGCCAACCTATCTCCCAAGTCGGCAGCCCGAAAGACCGGCTCCGCGGG
>CAMPHP010000317.1 GCA_946885925.1 uncultured Litorilinea sp. | reverse complement strand
GATCGCGGTCAGGTATTCGAGTTTGCCCTGGAAGAAGCGGCTGTCAGTGAGACAAGAGATCGCCGCGGCTCCGTTGCGGGCATAGGTCTCGGCAATCTGTTCAGGGTCCCAATCCTTGGCAATGAGTCCTTTGGAGGGGCTGGCGCGCTTCACTTCCGCAATCAGACTGGCCCCAGCGTTAGCGGTAAGTGCACCCGCGAAATCCAAAGGTGCTGGCGCAAGCGAGGCAAATGCCTTGACTTGAGCCAATGGCATTTCCTCCATCTGCTTGGGTACTTCCACTCGTTTCCAATCCATGATGAGGTCAAGTACCTCACCCTTATGTTTTGCCATATCCAACTTGGAATATTTCATCTCAAGGGTCTCCCAATCGCGTGCAGGCTAGGCTGCAAAGCTTTGTGTCTTGGCAATGTAGCGGTTAAGGATGTCGTTTGCGGCCCCGCTGTCAAGACTGGCGCGTGCTTGGCGCAGTCCCTCGTCGAGATCGCCTGAGTCAAGACTAAGGGCAGCGGCGGCATTGAGCAGCACGACATCACGCTTGGGGCCTTTTAGTTCGCCACTGAGAACTGCGCGAGCGAGAGAGGCATTGGTGGCGGCGTCGCCTCCTTGCAGATCGTCCAGGGTTGCGCGAGCAAAGCCGAGATCGCGAGGCTCAAATTCAAAGGTTGTTACTTGTCCATCATGCAAGTGACTGATGTGGCTGGGGCCGGTCGTTGTGAGTTCATCCAGCCCTGCGCCGTTCTCATAATAGCCGTGCACAACATAGGCGGCGCGGCTTCCCATTTCTCCAAGTACCCTTGCCAATACGTCGGTTAGGTCGCGTTCATAGACGCCGACCAGGTGGTGGGTAACGGGGGCTGGATTGGTCAAGGGGCCGAGGATATTAAAGACGGTGCGCGCTGCAATCTCGCGGCGGGGGGCAATGGCATGGCGCATAGCAGGATGATAGGCAGGCGCAAAGAGAAAGACCACGCCTACTTCTTCTATGCACGCTTTGGCTTGTTCAGCGGTTAATTGAAGTGTGACGCCCAGAGCTTCTAGAAGATCGGCACTGCCTGCACGCTTGTTGGAGCGGTTGCCGTGCTTGGCGACTTTAACCCCGGCTCCGGCAATGACAAAGGCAGCGATGGTGCTGATGTTGAATTTATAGGTGCCGTCGCCGCCGGTGCCGACTACGTCAATGAGTGGCGTGCTGCCAATGTCGGGGCGTACCTGAACGGCGTTGCGACGCATCGCAGAAGCACAGCCAGTGATCTCGGCGACAGTTTCGCCTTTCATGCGTAGGGCTGCCAAAAATGCACCAATCTGCGAAGGGGATGCTTCGCCTTGCATAATCTGGGTCATGGCAGCGTCGGCCTGCTCGGTGCTGAGGTCGCTACCGCCAAAAAGTAAATGAATCGCCTCTTGGATGGCGTTTGTGGTCATAAATTCCTCCATGAGGGTGATAGTTGTGACTGTGTTGTAAACACGGTTCTGCAAACTGTTCTCTGTAAACTATTCAGAGCTTGTTTGATTAATCTTGCTGTTTGTATTAAGAAGGGGTTGGTGTGGCCCCTTCTAGCCATTCGATAAAATCTGCCACAGCGATCTGCGGCTCGAGTGGCTCGCTGAATTTGAGCGCGGCGGCTGCGTTGGTGATCGCTGTGTTCAGGGTGGTCTTAATAAAAGGCAGCGCGGCACTCAATTCGGCGTCAAGTGGCCCTATCGCATTTTGTTGGAGTCCTACCAATAAGTAGACGACGTTATGCATCTCCAAGAGCCGCCGAAAGATGTCAATGCGCGCTCCTATCTCTGGCCGGTCGATAGCAGACAGATAACGATCCAGCCAAGCGTCTGTTTGGTCGGCGGTGAGCGTTTGCGCCTCATGCTGGAGCATGTGAGCCACATCTAGCGCAGGATCGCCGAGCCCAAACATCTCCCAATCCAACAGGAGTACACGTCCGCGTTCAAGTAAGGTGTGTGCATGGCTCAGGTCGCCATGCACAGGCGTAGGCGCTGCGGTTGCCCATAAAGGTAGTGACTGCTTTACCAATTGTGTGGTAGCGCCAGCCAACCCGTGAAAAATCGTGTGTAAGGTAAGTCCACTGGGTGCGAGCCAACGGTCGATCTGGGTGATGCTGACCTGCTCGATGCGCCAGTAGTAATCCAGGTTGATGGGATGGGGCGAGAAGCGTCGTACTTCTTCGATTGGCGTGTTGTGCAAGCGGGCGATGGCTTCTGCCCAGGCGTCGAGTTCGCTAGGATCGCCGGGTACAACGGGTTCGCCATCACTCCAACTGTAGACTATTAATTGTCGCGATAGTCCATGTGGGTAACGATCTGCCCACATGGGTTGGGGCGCAAGGCCAAGGGGTGCAAAGATCTGGTGCCCATCGAACTGGCGGCGGCTGCGCGCTTGACCTGCATCGAGAAAGAGCTTGACGACAGCGTGTTGTGCTCGTTGATCGCCAGCATTGACCCGCCAGAGTAGGTGGGCGTCTCCTTCCCAATGGTCAATTACCTCTACCTTTTGTTGGGCAAAGAGACTGGACGGGGCAGTAGTTAGGTATTGCAGAATTTGGTCAGTTAAGTCAACAGCCATGCGACTCGTCTTTACCCGCGATAAAGTTTATACGCGATGTAGCATCGATACGTTGCGCCGATGGCAAGTGGAGTTCCTGCCAGCCTGAAATCCCACTTGCCATCAGCTTGTCGGTTAGGCATTTCGTTCTACACGTAAGAAATTTCCCAAAAGGGTCTTGCCGTGGTCGGTTAAGATGCTCTCCGGATGAAACTGGACGCCATAGATGGGCAGGTCGCGATGGCGCAGTCCCATCAGCTCGCCTTCTTCGGTGTAGGCCGTAGCGACGAGTTCATCGGGCAGAGGTTCAGCCACGACGAGACTGTGATAGCGCGTGGCGGTGAAGGGGCTGGGTAGCCCTGTAAAGATGCCATCGCCATTGTGCATCACTGCACTCACCTTGCCATGCATAAGGCGGGGGGCGCGAATTACCTCGCCGCCAAAGACATGACCGATGCACTGTTGGCCGAGGCATACACCCAAAACAGGTGTATGCTGGCCCATCACGCGGATGACATGGTTGCTAATGCCACTGTCGCGCTCCGGCGTGCCTGGGCCTGGGCTGATGACGACGTGGGTGGGGTTGAGATCTGCCAACTCCTCCACATCGATCTCGTCGTTGCGCCAGACGCGGATCTCGCGGTCGCTATAGGTGCCAGGCACTTGCTGGTGCAGGATCAATTCACCGAAGAACTGTACTAGATTGTAGGTGAAACTATCGTAATTGTCGATTACGGCGATCATGGTCATGCCTTTCCTGGAAGCTAGCAGGCTAATTCCTTGATGGGATAGCAGTTAGGCCGTGGCTTCAGCCTTTTTGCGACGACGTTCGGCCCCGCGGCTAATGCGGTTCCAGACACCTGTCAAACCCATGGCCTGTTTGGCGGCAAGTAGGGTCGCTTTGGCTTCTTCGCGTGCGCGCAAGGTGCCTTCGTAGATCAACTCATCCACAAGGCCTGTCTGCGCTTCATACTTGGCGCGGCGCTCGCGCATGGGGTCGAGGAAGGTGTTGAGGGCACGCGCAAGCTTTTCTTTGACTTCCACATCACCAACTTTCCCGGCTCGGTAGCGCTCCTTCAAGTCCTCTACTTCTGCCTTATTGGGGTTGAAGTAATCATGGTAGATGAAGACTGGATTGCCTTCGACACGTCCAGGCACATCGGCGCTGACGCGGTTGGGGTCAGTGTACATGCCCATGACACGGCGGCGTACGGTGACTTCGTCATCGCTAAGGAAGATGGCGTTGTCGAGGCTCTTGCTCATCTTGGCCTGACCATCGGTTCCGACCAGTGTGCCGCCGACTACATAGGCTTCGGGCAGGGGGAAGACCTCGCCGTAGGCATTGTTGAAGCGGCGGGCGATCTGGCGGGTTAGCTCGATATGGCTCTCGTTGTCCTTGCCCACGGGTACTAGATTGGCGCGTGGCAGGAGAATGTCGGCGGCTTGTAGCACAGGATAGCCGAGCAGATTATAGGGGATTTGCTCCATGTTAGCAGCGGCTGCCATGTCTTTGATGGAAGGCAGTTGCAGGAGCCGCTCGACAGTAATTAGGCTGCTGATCAAGAGTTGCAGTTCATAAGTCTCATGCACGGCTGATTGAAGAACGAATGTAGCACTCTCCGGGTCAATGCCGATGGCAAGGTGATCCAGGACAATGGTGCGCGCATTCTCGGAAATGGCAAGGATGCTCTCCTTGTCGGGCTTGGTCGTTAGCATGTGCAAGTCGGCAATCAGGAAGAAACATTCGTACTCTTCCTGGAAGGCCAGACGGTGGCGATGGCTACCGATGTAATGCCCCAGGTGGAGCTTGCCGGTAGGCCGGTCGCCGGTCAAAATGCGTTTACGTGATTGCGTGTCACTCATATTTCTCTCCTAACTTCTCTAAGATAAATCTCTTGTTATGACTCGTGATTACAGGCCGCGCTCGGCATGTTCAACGGCGACTGCCAGCGCTTTGGCCTTGTGTAATGATTCATTGTACTCATAGGTCGGGTCGCTATCTGCGACGATGCCGCCTCCGGCTTGCAAGTAGCAAATGTCGCCGCGCATGGTAATTGTGCGTAGGGTGATGCAGGTATCCATTGTGCCGTCATAGTCTATATACCCCACAGCACCTGCATAGGCGGCACGGCGTACCCCTTCAAGTTCCTCGATGATCTCCATCGCACGCACCTTGGGCGCACCGCTGACTGTCCCTGCGGGGAAGGTAGCGCGCAGGAGGCTAAAGGCGTCCTCTCCTGGTTTGGGTTTGCCACGCACATCACTGACGATGTGCATGACATGGCTATAACGTTCAATTGTCATCATCGTGGGTACGGTCACAGTGCCGTAATCACAGACGCGGCCCAGGTCGTTGCGTCCCAAATCTACCAACATGACGTGCTCGGCACGTTCCTTGGGGTCGTTGAGCAAGTCGTCGGCAAGTGCATCATCCTCCTCTGGGGTCTGCCCGCGCCAGCGTGTGCCAGCGATGGGGTGGAGGAAGGCAGTGCCGTTTTCGAGGCGAACATGCATTTATGGACTTGAGCAGATCAGGCGTAAG
>CAMPHP010000316.1 GCA_946885925.1 uncultured Litorilinea sp. | reverse complement strand
GATATACGATCTGAATAGCAAAAACGGCGTGATTCTGAATGGGCAAAAATTACCCCCTGGAAGCGCCGCATGGCTTGAAGATGGCACAGAGATAATTCTCGCCTCCACAAGCTTTCGCTTTCACGATCCCGCAGCCACGGTCACCGCTCCATCCCTCATCGCGGTGCGCGAACCCACATTGCGCGTTGATCCTACCACGCGGCAAGTTTACGTGGATGGTCAAATCCTCGATCCACCGTTGAGTGTCAAACAGTTTGACCTGCTTTGGTTTCTCTATCAGAGCCGGGGACGCGTGGTCAGCAAAGACGAAATTGCTGGCGCAGTATGGCCTGAAGCGCAGGGAGATGTCTATGATGCCAACATTGACCGCATGATCAGCCGCTTACGCAGCCGCATCGAACCCGGCAATAATGACGAACCGCGCTTCATCGCTACCATTCGCGGCTACGGCTATCAGATGCTTCTGCCATAAGGCGAGGTATATCACCGGATATATCGTAAGGTAGAGTATATCTCACGCTGGGCCGGAACGCCGCCATCTGCGGTAGCATAATCGGTAAGAGATGCCAGCAGCCTGAGACACAGCCCGCAGAGCTAAGACAAACTTGGTGTTCACCCTAGCCTTGTGGCTTTAGCCTAGGGCTAGGGCGGGCTCGATCAGGTGAAAATGTAATGATCAACAATGCTCATTTGATTCAATCTGACCGTCTTGATCTCATCCTGATGACGCCCGCGTTCTGGGAAGCAGCGATAAGAGGCGATCAAGCGCAAGCTGCGCAAGTGCTGGGCGTACCCGTTCCCGCAGACTTTTGGCCGATCTCCCAGTATATACCCATGCGGCTGGCGCAAGTACGGCGTAACCCGGCGCTCTTGCCCTGGCTGGGGCGGGCGATGGTGCTCCGCTCATCCCCAGCGATGGTGGGTTCTATCGCCTTTCATATGGCACCCGAGCCTGAACCCGTGCGTCCGCTGGGGCCGGGTGGCGTCGAATTTGGCTATACCGTCTTTCCCCAATTTCGACACCAAGGGTATGCAACGGAAGCCAGTCTGGCGCTGATGATTTGGGCGCAACAACAGGGGGTGACGCGCTTTATCCTTTCGATCAGCCCGCAGAATCAACCCTCGTTGCGTATTGCCGCGCATCTCGGCTTCATCAAGATCGGCTCCCAGATAGACGAAGAAGATGGGCTTGAGGAGATTTATGAACGACGCTTCGGCGTGTAGCGGCCCAAAAAATGGCGACTATTCAGGTGTCCCCCTTCCCGGAAGGAGTCTACGGCAGGACTGGAGAGTTACGAATTTTCTAGCAATAGTGCATACCTGACCGCAAGCGTGCCCAGTTGGGCACGCTTGCCCATAAACACCATGCTTTTCCCACGTTTGCCCCACGTCCTAAAGTTCCCTCCATCTATCCACACGCACGTAGGTCAAGAGTCTGGAAACTGTCTGCGATAACTCAGGCTATTTTAAGCTTCACCTTCTAAAATCTGGGTGATGTCTTACCGCGCGCACCTCGCCAGAGACATCCCTAGACACGAAGAGGGGGAAATATATGCACGAACCGACTATGCTCCAGCGTAACAGGTCCCGTAGGTCTGGCGACGCAATAACGTCAGCCGACTGGCGGCTCGAAGCAAACAATGGAGTCGGCACAGCAGTCATGGAGATGCCTGACCTGATTCAAGCAGCACAAGGCGGCGATGACCTTGCTTTTAATCACCTAATCAGTCATTACCAAGCTGCGGCACAACGCCTGGCCCAACAAATTCTGCGTACGGAAGAAGCCGCAGCTGATGCTGTGCAAGATGCCTTGATCAAAGTCCACCGCGCCTTACCCCGTTTCCAAGACGGCAACTTTCGCTCATGGCTCCTACGCATTGTTACCAATACCTGCTACGACTATTTACGCAGCCAGCGTCGCCGTTCTACTGTCAGTCTCGAAGACCTAACGGATCCATCGGGCGCAGAGTTCCCACAACTACGTGCCGACGAACAACAAAACCCGGAAATGCTTGTGACTCAACAGGAAAGCCTCCAGTTCCTACTCCAGGCAATCGAACAACTGCCAAACTGGCATCGCGATGTGGTGTTGTTGGTGGACGTACATGGATATGACTACACAGAAGCCTCTGAGATGCTTGGATTGCCTCTAGGCACGGTAAAATCCCGCCTAAGTCGCGCACGATCTGCTCTGCGCGACCAATTAATCAAAGCCGGGTTTGTGACACATCCTGCCTCAGCAGCATGATCATCAGCCCAGCCAAATCTTCTATGAGACTTGTATAACAAAGACTTGTATAACAGAGAGTACAACCAAAACCGGACGTGAGTCTCAGGGTTTCACAACAGACGACTCAAACGCGACAACTGCCGCCGGTCGCACTACACTCGCACAAGCCGCACAGAGCGCCACGTACCAATAGGACGGAAGCCCAACTTGGTGTAAACGTGTCCTGCGGATGGGTTCTGCCAATAGAGGGCAGGTTGGCGACCGGCGGCAATAAGTTCAGCACAGAGCGCGCTGCAAACAGCTTGGCTAAGTCCATATCCGCGCCACGCAGGCGCGGTATAGACCCCGCCAATCATCGCCAGCGAATCCGTTTCGGCATTGGTTAACGCGGCTGCGACGACCTCCCCATCCTTTTCCACCATCCAGACCCGCCGGTCGCGCAACGGGCGTTCTACCTGTGCTGGCGTGCGCGCCATATCTTCCGCCTCTGCATAAAGCCGTACCAGCCCTGCCAAATCGTCAAGCGTTGCCCGCCGCACAATAAACCCTGCCGGTGCTGTCCGCGAACGAAGCCCTGCCACGGGGAGTTCCATCAATGTCTCTTCATCAATACTCCTCGGCCTGTAGTTAAAGATAAAGGGCAACAGCGTGGGTATGCCACCCGGATTATCTTGCAAGCGTTCTGCCGTGATCGGGTGGCTATCAATTAATGCGCCAAAGCCAGCCCAATCTGCCTCCGCGCGCCCGTAAACACTCCACCCCCTCATGTAACGATTAATCACCCCCGTTACATGATCATCCGTTACATCTCCCCAGAACTCGCAATACTCCTGATCAAAACCAGAAGACTCAAGATTGCCCAGCAAATACAGGTTGAGCTGTGGTTCCTCTTCTAAAAGATCGACTACTGCCGCACGATCTGCTTCCCCTAACCGCCGGATCATACCCCTGCCCTTTTCATTGAGCTTTCAATCGTCCTTATTCTGCACGCTCCAAGTCACACAGGAGCAAAAGCCCACCGCCCAGGCCCGTGTATACTTAAATAGACCTCAACAGCATGTTCGAGATCATCTTGATGGAAGACAGGATTCTCCCGCATCCATACCTGAAAATCACTGACCCACGGATCACCTGTTGCCACTGTCTGCCAATATAGCGGCCCTAAGGGTCCGTAGGCAGTAAACAAACCCTGGCGGTCAAATGCCTCGCGCACCAACCCGCGGTCATACTCCACCCGGCGAAAGGTCGGATGCCATCCGCCACCATCACTGTCTAGCAGTAAATATTGTGCTCGCGGGTCACCATTATAGGGCATTCCCACACTGCCAGGATTAAACACTTGCTTACCATCAACCGCACGCGCCAGTGGATAATGGGTATGGGCGGTGACAACTACCGGCTCCTCTATGCCCTCCAACTTTGCGAGAATCTGTGCATCGTCCATCTCCGGCACAATCCCCTCAAAGGGGTTGTTCTTCAGCCCGTGCAATAACAAAATAGTCGGACTACCCGCAACCTCAATGCGGCGCTCCAGTGGCAGCTCCTGAAATGATGCTAGATGTTCAGGCCTAAGCTGATCTCTTGTCCACCACAAATCAGCAAAGCGCTGCCGCTGGTTAAAGACAGGGGGTTGGTCGGGAGTATCGAGGCTGGCGACCATCAGTTCATGGTTGCCAGCAATCATGGGCCAACCCTCTACCTCGATCAAATCTAGCACTTCATTCGGCCAAGGGCAGCGGTTCACCTGATCTCCTCCCACCAGCACCATATCTGGTGCAGCGAGATGTAAATCCGCCTGTACTGCCTCTAATGCGGGCAAATTGCTATGAATATCGGCCAGAACAGCGATTCGCATACTTACGACCTTACTCTCTCTTGTTACTCTCTAGACATATCCCCTAGGAGCAATCCGTACATCATTTTGCCTTCGTGCTACACTACTCAAATCTGTATGGGGTGTCAACTTATTTGCCTCCAATTTCCACAGCCCAAGTTTGACCCAACAGACCAGCATGGCGGGATCCGTTCGCAAAGCCCTGCTGATATAACATCATCAAATCGGAGACATGTATGAAGATCTTAGTCCTCGGCGGTACTGCGTTTCTGGGTCGCCATTTGGTCGAAATCGCGCTAGAGCGCGGCCATACCGTGACCCTTTTTAATCGTGGCAAAACGAATCCGGATCTCTTTCCTCAAGCGGAAAAGATACACGGCGATCGCACGCACTCACTTGCTCCCTTGGCAGGTCGTCAGTGGGATACCGTTATTGACACCAGTGGCTACCATCCCACGTTCGTCGCCGCCTCTGCCAAGTTTCTGGCATCCAGTGTCGGACGCTATGTCTTTATCTCGACCATTTCCGTCTATGCAGATTTCAGCACACCCAATCAAGACGAAAGCGCCCCTGTCTTGCGTCTCGATGATCCCAGCCAGGCTGAAGTCACCAACGAAACTTACGGCGCGCTCAAGACCCACTGCGAAGACGAGGTCGTGGCTATCTATGGCCCGCGCAGCCTTATCATCCGCCCTGGTCTAATCGCTGGTCCCCATGATCCAACGGACCGTTTCACCTACTGGCCTGTGCGGACCCAGCGCGGGGGTGAAATTCTTGCGCCTGAAGGCCCTTTGGTGCCTGTCCAGTATATTGATGTACGCGACTTAGCGGCCTGGACACTCGACGCAGCAGAAAATGAACTCGACGGTTATTACAACGCCACCGGGCCTACCACGCGCCAAACCCTCGGCCAATTGCTTGAAATATGCCAACAAGTAACAGAAGTACCCTCCGAGCTAACATGGGTGTCGCCGGAATTTATCGCCAGCCACAATGTTATTCCTTTGATCGAACTGCCATTGTGGGTTCCACCCGGAATGTCAGGATTAATGA
>CAMPHP010000315.1 GCA_946885925.1 uncultured Litorilinea sp. | reverse complement strand
CTTCAGATAGAGTGGTGAGCGCGCCAACAAGGAAGAGAACGAGTAAGCCGCGACGCGCGCCTTGACCAAGGCTGTGGCTGGTCTCGTTGTTTGTCAAGGTGTCGTTGGTCAAGGCGCGCGTCGCGGCTTACTCATCCTCTTCCTTGTTGGCGCGCTCACCACTCTATCTGAAGTGGTACGCCAACTTAGCCCCTTCCTTGATCCCACCACAACCTGGCAAGTGACAGACGTAGAAAAAGACAAGGGGATTGAAGAGCTTTTTGCCGCTGACGCCACTCGCTTCACCCAATACGTAGGCAACGTCAATGCGCCCTTCTTTCGCCTGCTTGCCAAACCATCCCAGCCGCGCCCATCCAAGATAAGCCCCCCTTACGTTTCCTATGACAATAAAATCCTCCTGGCTGATTATAAACTATCACCACAGGTCAATGTGCAACCAGGCTCCACGGTGGAACTCTTGTTGACCTTGCACGTTTTCACACATGTAATCGACCAGAACTATGGACTATCTCTGCGCCTTCTCGCAGAGAATGGCGAGGAAGTCTGGAGCGAACAGAGCTGGCCCCAGGATCGTCCCACTGACCAGGAGGTTGACGAGATCATCTGGCATGATTTGCGCCAAATTTCCATACCAGCAGACGCTGCCCCTGGCTTTTATCGCCTCGAACTCGCGGTGGTGGATGGCGAAAGCCAGTCCATGCTCCCGGCCTATGCACTGCCGGAAGATCTCGCCTTAGGCGATATGGTGCCCATCGGCTATCTAATCGTTGGTCCCCAGCCCCAGGAAGTGGTAGAGGTGTGGCCTCAGCCAATCCTCCTTGGGAACGAGCTAGCGGCACTTGGTGCAACGCTTCAGCCAGATCGCACAATTGCACCAGGAGAGACGCTTATGGTCACGCTGCGCTGGCAAGCGCGTACGACCGTTCACCAAAACTATACAGCGTTTGTCCATCTCCTCGCACCCGATGGCACACTGGTTACCCAATGGGATCAGCCGCCACATAACGGCTTTTTACCCACGCGCATCTGGCGCGCGGGTTTCAGCCTAGACGAGCGTTATCCCTTGGCGCTGCCGCCAACGGCGCAGCCAGGCAGCTATACCGTCGTTGCTGGATTCTATGACACGGCGGGAAAGCGACTGCCCGTGAGGAATCCAGACCGCCCAACTCAAAATTCTTCGAGTGACACCTTTCAAGTTGGCACCATCCAGGTGGAATAGCGCCCAACACACGCCAGTAAAGGAGAGCTTCATGCTGCCCATTCCTGTCCCTGCTCATTTCCGCATCATCGCCCACCGCGGCGCATCCGCCTATGCACCGGAAAATACGCATGCCGCTTTTGCGCTCACCACACGCATGGGTGTCGGCGAAATCGAACTGGATACCCAACTTACGCGCGATGGCGAAATTGCCCTCTGCCATGACACCACGCTACAACGCTATGGACATGGACCGCGCGTGGTGGAGGAGATGCAGTGGGCTGAGTTGTCCAACCTGGATATGGGTTCCTGGTTCTCCCCATTCCTCTTTGGAGGCGAACGCATGATCACACTAGAAGATCTCTTTGCGACCTATGGAGAGACGTTTGTCTATCATGTGGAGATTAAAGGCAAGGCCAAGGAGTTACCTGCGGCTGTCCACGCTGCCATTCAACGTCACAATCTGCGCGAGCGCTGCATAGTCACCTCTTTTCACTACAAGGCACTGGTTGCCATGCGCGACTTAGATGTTGGTCTATCACTCGGTTGGCTGGTGCAAGATATCAACGCTGACACAATGGCTCAAGCAGCAGCTATTCACCTCCAACAACTCTGTCCGCTCGCCAAACTAGTCACCCCGGAACAAGTAGAGCAAGCGCGGGCAGTGGTTGGCGAAGTACGCGCGTGGGGCCTGCAAGGTGAAACCACTCGCTCGCAATCCGCCGACCTCATCGCGCTTATCCACCAGGTCGTGGATTGTGGTTGTGATGGCATGACCATCAACTGGCCCGATTGGGTACGTCATACAATGTGAGCACTTATGACAACTGCTCTATTTTGGCTCCATCCTTTTGTATTACACTAAAATTGCTGCGATGCCATGCTAGAACCGCGTCAACAAGCTTGCAGCATCCATAAATCAAATCCTGTAAGGAGTGCCGCCCCGTGACTCTGAAGCTGTATGAAGACTCCGCGCCCTTTGCGCCCCCCTTCTTTTCTATTATCATTTGCACCTTTAACCGTGCCCATCTATTGCCCCGCGCCCTCGATTCCGTTTTGCAACAGACCGAATCTAGTTGGGAAGTCATTGTGGTAGATGATGGCAGCACTGACAACACAACAGAGGTCGTAAGCCGCTATCTTCAGGCTGCACCCAATATCCGCTATATGCGGCACAGCAACCGCGGCTTGGCAATCTCACGCAATGTGGGCATCGCTGCGGCCATTGGTGAGTATGTCACCTTCTTGGATTCCGATGACTGGTATACACCGGATCATCTCGCCAACCGCCGTGCGCTCCTAGAAGAGCATCCGGGTGTAGAATTGATCTATGGTGGCTGCCAGATCATCGGTAACTCGCTTGTACCCGATAAGGACAACCCGGAGATTTTCGTGGATCTCCATGACCCAGCCATCGCCGTGGGCGGCACTTTTGTCAGTCCACGTCAATTTATGGTACAGATCGGTGGCTTTCCTATCTGGTCGCCTTACAGCATGGACGGTGATCTCTTCGAGGCCCTCAAGAACAGGGGAACCTATATCGTCCGTACTGAACACCGCAGCTACATCTACGACCGCACCACCCCCGACTCTATGGCCCATATTGTGGCGGATGGGGGTTATGAGGCGCTAGAAGAATATCAGCGCACAGGTCACTGGAATAGTCCCCGCGCTCACGCCAAACAGATAACGAAACATCTAGCAGAACCTACAGCAGAATCTACAGCGAACGATTAAATCAATGCATGCACGTTTTCAACGTGTGCACTGGCAACTACAGTTTAGCGTACGTATGAACTAGCCGAGGATGCAGCAAGATGGAAGCATGGAATCGGGCTTGGAAGACGGAAGAAGGGCGCGCCAATTGGATGGTCCCAGAGCCTTTTGTAGTGGAGATGGTGGAGCCATTACGCGCCGCAGGTGTGACGCGTGTGCTCGACTTGGGCTTTGGTGTGGGTCGGCATGCCATTCATTTGGCGAAGCACGGCTTCCAAGTAGATGGAATTGACGCCAGCACCAATGGACTTGCCTTTGCCCAGGAGTGGGCAGAACGTGAAGGAGTAAGGCTCAATCTCACCACCGGGGATATGAGCCAACTACCCTACGAGACAGGTGAGTTTGACGCCATTCTTACCTGGAATGTGATCTATCACGGGACAATGGATTTGGTACAGCAGACCATTCACGAACTCACCCGCTGCCTCAAGCCCCAAGGCCACTTGGTTTGCTCGCTCATCTCCACACAACACCACATGGCTGGGCAAGGGGTGGAAATTGAACCACGCACCTTTGTCATCCCTGGTGGTGGCGAGCGCGAACACCCGCATCATTACTTCAACCGGGCAGATATAGACCGCTCCTTCTCGGCCTATGAAATTCTCCGCCTGGAAGACGCCACCCAGAAAGCAGCGACCGACTACCACTGGCACATGTACGCTCGGCGTAAGGAATGATTCAACAACGTTCAACAAGGAATGATCCGATGACGCGAACAATTGGCATTGGCGTAATTGGGATGGGTTGGATGGGTGAGGTACACAGCCGCTCCTATCGGGCAATCCCGGATCGCTTTCCCGACAGCGGATTTCAGCCGCGGCTTGTCATCTGTGCCGACCCGGTGGAAGAGCGTGCGCATTCCGCCCAGCGCCGCTTTGGCTTTGAGCATTACACAGCGGACTGGCGCGCGGTCATTGAAAATCCTGAAGTCGAGGTTGTCAACGTAGCAGCACCCAACGGCATGCACCTGGAAATCAACCGGGCAGCAGCCCAGGCTGGCAAGCATATCTTCTGTGAGAAGCCAGTGGGTAGGGAACCACAGGAGACAATCCAGAGTGCCAACGCTGCTCGCGAGGCAGGGGTGATGACCTTTGTCGGCTACAACTACAGGTGGGTACCCGTTGTCCAATATGCGCGGCAACTGCTCGATGAAGGCAAACTAGGCCGGATCACCCATTATCACGGTCGTTTCCTCAATGGCTATGCAGGTGATCCACGAGGTTATCTCTCCTGGCGTTTTCAGCGCGAGCATGGTCTAGGCACATTAAGCGATCTCATGTCACATGTGATTGACATGGCGCTCATGCTGGCTGGCCCGATCACACGCGTCACCAGTGACAACGAAACATTTATTCGCCAGCGCCCCATCCCCCAACCAGGGCGCGGCACCCACTATGATGTGGGCAGCAGTGATGATCCGATGGGTGATGTCACCAACGAGGATTATGTTAGTGCCCTGGTGCATTTTGCCAATGGCGCGCGTGGTATGTTGGAAGCGTGCCGGGTTATCAATGGAGCCAAGTGCGATATGGCCTTTGAAATCCACGGCACTAAAGGCGCGATGAAGTGGACAATGGAGCGCATGAACGAGCTACAACTGCAATGGCGCAACGTCGAGAACCCAGCCGAAGATGGCTATACCACCCTCTTGAGCGGCCCTGCCCACCCCTACCACCATCACTTTAATCCAGGCTGGGGTCTGAACTTGGGCTATGACGACCTAAAGGTAATCGAAGCCTATAACTTCCTAAAATCCGTTGTCAGTGGCGAACCAGGCCAACCAAGCTTTACGGAAGCTCTAGCTGTTGCCAACGTCCAACAAGCAATCCTCCGCTCCTGGGAGAGCGAACGGTGGGAGAAGGTGG
This sequence comes from uncultured Litorilinea sp., assembly GCA_946885925.1. The sequence goes on along the minus strand of CAMPHP010000315.1, from coordinate 281 downwards.
AAGCATAGCCAAGCTTGTGAATACCTAGCGAAGAAAATATCAAGAGATATACGGCTGAGGAAATCGACGCTATGCGTGCGCGTGGCGAAACCGCACCGATTGGGCCAAGCTAGTCATGCCAGAACCCAAAGAACACATCAATCTCCGCGTGGATGCCGATGTGCTTCGCTTCTTCAGATTTGGTTACGCATTAACTTACCATCTGCGGGTCGTCCGGGTGAAGAATCATTTCACGTTCATTCCATAGATCAACCAGATCGAGCCGCCGCAACAATTCGGAG
>CAMPHP010000314.1 GCA_946885925.1 uncultured Litorilinea sp. | reverse complement strand
CAAATTGACATGATGCCAGCCTGGCAAGTTGGGTCCAACCAAGATGACACCTTGGTATGGATCTGTAGGACCGGGTGCACCCACGCCAATTGCCGCAACGCCCGTGCTGGGTATTACGGCGGCAATGGCCTCATAAATACGCTCCAACACAGCACGGGGGCCTTCCTGAGCCTGTGTCAATAGACTATGGCGAGCTAAAATTGTCCCCGTTGCATCGGCCAAAGCCGTGCGAATTTGTGTACCGCCCAAATCAAGGCCAACGACTAAATCGCTCATCTACATCACCCATGAAAGGTGCCGGTTTGCACACCCACTGGTCCAGATTGAGCAGTGTACAAAATTGATATGTGCAAAATTAATGAAGGTACAGGATTGTTAGCAAATTGCGGTCATTGTACCATGAGAGGTTTTTGCCTCTAAACCACCACCTCTCTACGGTACGTAGACCATTTTAGACAAGCCAGCTAACAATTCAGTGTGCGCTCCTCTATTCTTTGCAAAAAACTCAAAAACATAGAGAGAAATCTGTAGCAGAAAAAGTTGCCTTTGGTGCTTGACAACGCCCACACGCTGTGCTATTGTAGCCGAGGCGCATCCTAACACTTGTTACTTTTTTCTGAAAGTACAGCACGAATTCGCCTTGAGTTAAAAGTTGCATCTTCCATCGCTGCCTTTTCAACGTAGCTGGAAGTAGCAAAGGAGACGCAGGATGATCTACCCAACAATTCTTAACGCTATGTGCGTTGGCGGAGGAGCTTTTGGTTCCTTCGATGGGAGGAGTGCGTCTGCCACCCGGTAACGGGTAACTTCGCAAAATGCGAGCCGCAGCGCACAATTTCGTGTCTGCGGCTCTTTTATTTCCACAGCCTTGCTGCTTCCTAGGCATGTGGGAGATGAAGACGTAGGCACAGGGATCCATGCTGGCCTACGTCTTTTCTATTGGGATTTCTGTTGGAATTTTCTATTGGGAATTGCCTTCTATATCTCTATCAAGCATTTCTTTAGTGTCAGTGGAACGTGAACGGACAGCGCACCATGAATTTTTCAACATGAACTTCATTGCCACAAACCCGCCTGTCATTAACCTGTTTTACCTATTGTGAAACTGGTGGTAAGGAGTACCATCTATGCTGTACAAGCAATTATCAGATCAACTCGTTCCCGACCTGAAACCCGTCGCAAAAGTAGGACGCCTTAAAGGCGTATGGATGCTCACGCGCGGCTATCGCCCGCCTTATCTTATGGCAGGTATGGCGCTGGCAATCGCTACGAGTGCTCGCACAGGGTCATTGTTGCTCATCCAATACTTTATTGACGACTATCTAGCCCAAGGCGTCCGCACCTATGCGCTATGGATGATTGCACTAGGCTTTGTCGGACTGGCGGCTATCCAAGGTGGTTTCACCTTTGTCAGCGGCTCACTTGCAGCCCATACTGCCGAGAGCATCGCCCAACGGCTGCGCAACTACATCTTGAACCATCTGCAACGGCTGCCCTTTGCCTATCATGACGAAGTACAGACGGGAGAGATGATTCAACGGGCAACATCCGATGTAGATGCCCTACGCCGTTTCTATTCGATGGAGTTTGTGGAGAGCAGCCGCATTCTCTTCCTGTTCATAATCAACTTTACCGCCATCTACTTACTGAATGCACAGTTGGCGCTGTTCTCTGTTATCGTCATTCCGGTTATCTTGCTGATGTCGGTCTTCTTCTTCCGGTTGATCTCCAATGCCTACGAAGCCTCGCAGGCGCAAGAGGCGGTGTTGACGACGACATTGCAAGAAAATCTGACTGGTGTGCGTGTCGTCAAAGCGTTTGCCCGCCAAGCCTATGAAGAGGACAAATTCGACATAGCGAACAAAAGCAAATATCAGTTAGGCAAGCGCCTGCTGCTCATGCATTCGCTCTATTGGCCTCTCTCCGACATTCTCTGTGGTATCCAAATGTTGGGGGGCTATGCAGTCGGGGCATATATGGCGATTAATGGCACCATCTCCACCGGGACCTATCTGGCCTATGCAGGGATGTTGCTAGCCATCATCTGGCCGATGCGTAACTTGGGTCGTCTTGTCGTAGAGATGTCGCGCGGCTTGGTTTCGTTTGACCGTGTTGCCGGAATCATTCGCCATGATCGCGAACAGATGACCGAGCCAGATTTCGCCGCACCCAAAGAAGTGCGTGGCGAAGTAACCTTTGAGAATGTCAGCTTTGCCTATCGTGGAACGGCTCCAGCGGGAATTGGAGAATTGCCCCAAGTGGCAAAGACCCAAACCAATGGGAGTAACGGAAATAAGGGCAGCAACGGCTCTAATGGAAGCAATGGGGTGGGCAAAGAGAAGAGCAAGAAGGAAGCGTCTCACGCGCAACCGCAGAACACGCAGGTCTTTGAAGACGGGGCCGAAGCGGACGATGAGCAGGCGAAGCCCCTTTCGGTCGCCCTGCAGGACATTAGCTTCACCGTCAAACCCGGACAACGCGTTGCGCTTTTGGGTGCAGCAGGCGCAGGGAAGACTACGCTGGTTAATCTGCTGCCGCGCTTCTATGACTATACAGGTGGACGCATCCTGCTCGATGGCAAGGAACTAAAAGAATATTCGCGCGAGTTTCTGCGTCAGATCATTGGTATCGTAGAGCAAGAACCCTTTCTCTTTTCGCGTACAGTGCGTGAAAACATTACCTATAGTGTGGGCCGAGAAATCTCACAAGCCCAGGTAGAGGAGGCCGCTCGTGCGGCGGCCATTCACGACGTAATTATGACCAAGCTGCCCAAAGGCTATGACACACTCATTGGCGAGCGCGGCACTACCTTATCGGGTGGGCAGAAACAACGTGTGGCAATTGCGCGCACCTTGCTCAAGGACCCGCGCATCCTGATTCTCGATGATTCCACCTCGGCAGTGGATACCGAGACCGAAGCTTCCATCCGCGAAGCACTGGAACGGCTAATGGAGGGTCGTACAACCTTCATCATTGCCCACCGCATCCAAAGTGTGATGACGGCAGATTTGATTCTCGTCCTCAATCAAGGGCGAATTGTTCAAGCTGGCACCCATGAGGAACTTATCACACAGGACGGCATGTACCAACGAATCTTTGCGGCCCAAACCCGCATTGAAACTGAACTGCAAAAGGAGTTGAACCGTGTCGAATCCAAATGAGTTCGAGGAAGAAGAGTTCACCACCCAATTCAATGGTCGCACGCTCCTGCGAATCCTTGCCTTGACCAAGCCTCACTGGCCTCTGCTAGTCGGCTTTCTGGTCATGATGGCTCTGGCAGCCTTCTTGGATTCGCTCTTCACCTTTATGAGCAAGCGCTTGATCGATGAAGGCATCGTGGCGCGTGATCCCATAGCGATTCGGAACATTCTGGCGTTGTATGGTGTGCTCATTGTCATCCAATCAGGTACGGTCTTTGGCTTTATCTACTGGACGGGACTGCTGGGTGAGCGCATCCGCTATGACTTGCGTAAGCAGCTCTTTGCACATCTGCAAAAGCTCTCGCTATCCTATTACAATCGCACGCCTGTTGGTTGGATCATGTCGCGCGCAACTTCCGACACTGACCGGCTTGCCGAACTTGTCACGTGGGGACTGCTAGACGCGTTCTTTGGTGTCTTCAGCATCGCTACTTCCGTGGGATTCATGCTCTACATCAACGCGCCCCTGGCGTTGATCGTCAGCGTCATCATTCCCATCATTGTGGTCGTGGCACTTAGGTTCAAGCAACGCATTGTCGGTGAATATCGCAAAGTACGCCGCATTAACTCACAGATCACGGGTCACTACAACGAGACCATCACGGGTGTACGCGTGATCAAAGCTCTTGGGCGTGAACGCGAGAACCTTCACGAGTTTGGCAGCTTGACCAGTGATATGTACCGCGCAGGCTTTCATGCTGCGTGGCTCTCGGCGCTCTTCCTGCCGTCTGTCCAGTTGATTAGCGCCACTGCCGTAGGCGTTATCATCTGGTATAGCGGTTGGCAGTTGGCCTCCGCCAATGTAGCCGGGACAACGCTAACGATTGGCGGTATCCAGGCGTTCATCAGCTACATTACGTTTATGCTATGGCCCGTACAAGATATGGCGCGCGTCTATGCAGAAATGCAGCAGGCGATTGCGTCGGGCGAGCGGATCTTCTCACTACTTGATTCTGAGCCGGAGATCGTGGATCGCCCTGAAGCAAGTGACCCTGGCACATTGCGCGGCAACATCGTCTTTGACAATGTAGGATTCTACTATGAGAAAGAGAATCCGGTCTTGACCGATTTCAATCTTCATGTTGCCCAGGGAGAGACTATCGCCCTAGTTGGGCCAACGGGAGGTGGTAAATCGACCATTGTCAACCTGGTCTGCCGCTTCTTCGAGCCAACATCGGGAACGATCCGGATCAATGGTGTGGACTACACCCAACTGACCCAGCACGCCATTCAATCGCGCGTGGGCATTGTGCTGCAAACGCCCCATCTCTTTTCCGGCACCATCCGCGAAAACCTGCGCTATGGGCGGCTAGATGCAAGCGACGCCGAAGTTGAGGAAGCAGCCAAGATCGTAGGCGCGCATGAGTTTATTCTCAATCTGGAAAAGGGCTACGACGAACAGGTAGGTGAAGGGGGTAGTTTGCTATCAGTCGGCCAAAAGCAGTTGATTAGCCTGGCCCGCGCCGTACTGGCAAATCCGGACATCTTCATTATGGATGAGGCTACCAGTTCGGTAGACACGCTGACCGAGGCATTGATTCAACAGGGGATGGAAGTGCTGATGGAAGGGCGCACCAGCTTTATTATCGCCCATCGCCTCTCCACCATCCGCAATGCCGACCGAATCCTGGTCATCGAAAACGGGCAGATTAGCGAAATGGGTACACACAGCGAACTGCTGCGGCAGCGGGGCCACTACTACCGGCTCTACACCCAACAGTTCCGCCGTGATATGGAGCGTGAGTACAATCCCTTTGGGGAAGGTGAGACGCCCTTACTCGGTGAAGCTGAACTCGGTGAAGCTGATGGGAGCAGTGATGCTGGCACAACAGACAAGACGCCTGCGACCCAGTTGACGCCTGCCTAATCTCACAAGTGTCCAAACCGCAAGTGTACAAGAATCCCCCAATAGCGAACCTCAGCACCCTCCAAGTAGCTAGGCTACTTGGAGGGTGCT
>CAMPHP010000313.1 GCA_946885925.1 uncultured Litorilinea sp. | reverse complement strand
ACAGCTATTGGTCAAAGTGCATGCGACAACCGTCAACGCCGGGGACTGTAGAATGCGAAGCTTTACAGTCCCTCCCCTGTTCTGGCTCCCGGCTCGAATCGCCTTAGGTTTCAGGAAACCGAAAAATCCAATCTTTGGCATGGAACTAGCTGGTGAAGTTGAAGCAGTTGGCAAAGAGGTAAAGCGGTTCAAGGTAGGCGACCAGGTTTTTGCATCGACCTTTGAGGAGAACTTTGGTGCCCACGCCGAGTATAAATGTCTGCCCGAAGACGGGGCGGTGGTAACAAAAGCATATAATGCGACCTATGAGGAAGCCGCCACGCTTTCTCTTGGCGCAAACACCGCCCTGTTTTTCCTTAAAGCAGGCAATATCCAGCCCGGACAAAAAGTCCTTATCAATGGCGCTTCGGGTAGCGTAGGCACCTTTGCAGTGCAACTTGCTAAATACTTTGGAGCAGAAGTCACCGGGGTATGCAGTACGAGGAACGTAGAGTTGGTGAAATCGCTAGGTGCCGATCAGGTTATCGACTACACTCAAGAGGATTTCACGAAAAACGGTGAGAGCTACGATATTATTTTTGACGTGATCGGCAAGACGACGTTTTCAGAATGTAAAAGCTCGTTGAAGACGAAAGGATATTATCTTCATACGGTTATGGTGGCACCAGAGATCAAAGGGCTGTGGTATTCGATGACAACAGGCAAGAAGGTCATCGGTGGCACAGCAGCCCCGCGCGCAGAAGCACTCGTTTTTCTCAAAGAGCTTGTTGAGACCGGCCAACTGAAACCAGTGATCGATCGCTGCTATCCGCTGGAGCAGATGGCCGAGGCGCACCGGTATGTTGATCAGGGCCACAAAAAGGGAAATGTCGTCATCACCGTGAAACATAACAACTAAACCATTGTCCAGGAACGGGTGTATTGACATTGCCGTTGGTGGCTTACCACTTTGGACAAGTGAGTATGTTGGGAGTCTTTGTCAGCCATCTATAAAAGTAGTACTCGGCTAGCCTTTCATCTGAGCAATCTCATCGTGATGGATTACGTAGTAGCCGATGAGGAGATGATGTAAAAAGGAGGTTTCGAATCAGGTGATAGAATCACGCGGTTAGCGTAGATAGAGAGAGCCTGCAGGATTGGAGCCAAATGACCAATAATCCACCTCTGTGTCGAGCCACAGCTTTTGACCATCGGTATAGACGTGGATACGGCCTGCTAAATCAGTTTGAAGTACTTTGCTGCCTATGAGGTGAGGCAATACTGCCTTTGGGCTATTGTCTTGGAGATTGCCGCCTCCGTGGATAACTACCATGTGTGGATTTACGTTCGTAATCAATTCATCATATAGAGCATAGTTACCGGCACTTGATTCCAGTTGCAGCAGGCTCGCCTCAATAGGTAGCCCTGAACCAATTAAGCTGTGTGCGTCGAGTAAACTGCTATCGCCTGTCACAAGCATACTGAAGTCATTGTAAACTAATTTTAGCACCAATGATTGTTGATGACCTGGGTCACCATCCAGGTTGTCACCATGAGGCGGCCATAGTATCCATAAGGCTACTCCATCTCCTAGATCGATCCACCCTCCACTCTGCATAGACGTTACTGGCGTATCTGTTTGCTTTAGGCTACTGCGCCATATATCACTGTCAGATTCTACTTCACTCGCATAGGAATCAATCGCCTGGGCTATGTGTAGCTGTCGAGGGATTTCCGCTAGCGCATCTATAGAACTGCTGTTCCGCTGTGTGACCACCATTAAATCCAGGGTGCGGTCCCAAAAGGGCATAACCTTACCGAGTTCAGAGATAAGCCGTTGCGAAATATGACTACCATTTATCAGTATCTGGCGACCGCTGGGTGTTTGGATCAGCATCCCCGATCCTCCATCAACATTCAGAAAGTACACATGCAGCCTGCCATCCGGCAATGTAAATACTGCGCCCCAGATTAATCCTGTTGCGAGTACCAGACCACTCAGCATAAGCGGTTGTAGGTTACGCATCCATGTCGTATTAGTCATCGCGTTGGTGATCGTGTGGGTGCGCCACATTTGCCTTAAATGCCGAATACGCAATGCGAAAATCAGAACGTAAGTGATGGCAAGTCCACCCCACCCATATGTCGCAATTTCCAGGCTCGCCCCTGGTAGTTGTGCAGCCCATTGTGCAACGAACGTAGTCCAATAGAGACCCAACCACGTCACCCATAAGAAAATTTTCGCAACGACTGCCAGGCGCATAAGCCCAATTAGGAGCCCAACAGTACCAGATAATAAGATCAAGGGCTGTACCGCGGCGACCAGGAGGTTAGCTGCTACGCTGATCACACTCAAGCGACCAAAATAGAACACAATCAATGGCATGACCATTACGTTAGCCGCTAAGGTTACAATCAAGCTGTCGGCAATGAGGCTATAGAAAAGAGCTTTTGTTGGATTGTTAGGGGTAATAGCTCCTGGCGTAGTTACCCGTGGTATGGATTGTGTGGAGGTCAAGACACTGCCCTGGAAATCGGGGAGCACTTTGGTTATCCAGGCTGTAATCGGCGGTGTAAAGAGAATTAACCCTGCGGTTGCCATACTGCTAAGTTGAAAGCCTATATCCCATAATGTGAGCGGATTGATCAAGGTTAACCATGCACCAGCAACTGATAAACTGATCAGCGCCGTGCTGCGCCGGTTGATAGCCGCGGCAAGAACCACTAACCCACCCATCAGCGCTGCTCGTAGGACCGCGGCATCGCCGCCTACGAGCAGCGCGTAGCCTCCGATAGCGGTGAGCGCCGGGTAAACAGCACGCTTAGGCCCTATCGCGCGCTGGCTAAGTGCTAACGCCAGTGTGGCAATGAGCGCAACATTACTACCTGAAATTACCAGAACGTGGCTGATTCCCGCCAAGTTGAACTGATCGTAAAGCTCATCTGGAATTCCGCCATCAATGCCCAGCAACATGCCATTCGCCAGCGCCGCATAGGGCTCAGGCAGCGACTGATTCAGCAGCATCTCACCACGCGCACGTAGAACATAGATGTAGTGCCACCACCCGTGCAATGGCTTGGCTAGTGGCTCAACTTTGGCGTCGTAAAGAATGCTGTGTATTCCTCTTCGAGCAAGATATTGGCGATACGAGAAATCTTCAAAGTCGGGTGGTGTTGTTAAACGTCCTGACACACGAACAGATTGACCGTATTCATAGTGATGGCTGTCGTTGGTCTGTAGGAACAACACACCCTGCACAGGACGGGCTACGCCGTTCATAAAGACTTTTTCAGTGGTGACATACAGTTGCTGACGATCATCTTCGCGTGTGGGATAGGTGCTAACATAGCCTTCCAGAGTAAGTTGGGCGGCTTGCCTGTCAAAGGCGTGACTGGCAGGCAGATTGTAGTAGGCCAAATCTGCGGATGTCCAACAAGGGGTAAGAGGGTGAGCGGCATAACGCAGGATGCCTGTAAGCAGACAGAGGGCTAAGCCGGTACAGAGCGTTAAAGTAAGTGGAGGGTAAGGAGGCACAAAACCAGCGCTGGCGGGCCAACGCATGGGGGGAACTATGATTCTATCTCTCTCCCACTGATGCAAGAGCGGGGTAAAAAGCAAAAGACTTAAGGGAACCCACAAAAGCCAAGTCGGGAGATCGCAGTTAAGCAAACCATAGTCCCAAACCCATTTGCCTAACCCAATACCCAGCATATAAGCCAGGGTCAAATAGAGCAGCGTCATGTTTAGTAGAACTTCTCACAACCTATCGTAACTATGTTAAAGTCCTGCGGGTAGCTGCAACTGGAAACGATTAGCGGCATTCCGCAGCCTTCCAATCGTTCCTGATGGTAAGGGAATACCATGACGGGTGCGGTCGTCGAGGGTCTTGTGTTCCGGTTCGCCTGGCATTAAGATCTCGGCACATCCGTCGACCTTGGGCAGCGCCTTGAGACTCTCAATCGTCTCATCCACCTCGGCCTGAAATGTCTCGACCTCCGTAAACAGGCTAATATCAATAGCGGCGACAACACTGTTCTGTACATGTCCTTTGCTCTCGCCACGCAAGGCAGGTGCGATCAGCGGGTTATTCGCCATCAGGCTGGTAAGACATTGAAACATGAGCGCCAGTCCGGAACCTTTTGGCCCGCCTGCCGGCAACAAGATGCGTGCCTGCTGTGGATCTAGGGTGGAGTTACCCTCGCCGTCGAGCGCCCATCCTGCGCCTAATGGAATGCCTTTGTCGAGTGCCACTTCCAGTTTGCCACCCGCGGCAATGCTAGTCGCCATGTCCAAAAGCAGTGGTGGGTATCGACCAGCAGGAACGCCAATTGCGATCGGGCTGTTATGCACGCCTGCGGCTTTGGCACCGTAGGGAGCCATATTGGGTGGGCTGCACACTATTGCAATCCCTGCCATCTTCTTCTGGACGGCCATCAAGGTGTAATAAGCCATCGCACCCTGGTGTGTTACATTGCGCAGTAGCGCCCAGCCAATCCCTACTGTGCTCGCCTTGTCAATCACCCGCTCCATCGCCATAGTCGTTACGACCGGACCAAAGGCACGATCCGCCTCAACATAGAGCACAGCTGGTGTCTCTTTGAGAATCCGGACATTAGGCCGAGGGTTCATCCAGCCCTTATCTACATTGTCCAAATACCACGGTATGCGCAGAACGCCATGCGAATCCACGCCGCGCAGATTGGCCCAGACAAGCACTTCCGCCTCAATCGCGGCATCATCCGGCGGCATCCCTGCGCAAATGAACACCTCTGTCGTAAATCTCTTCAACTCATTTGCATCAACCCGTATTTCCATCTGTGCCATCACTTCCCCCTCTTGGCTCTACTTGCGCCCGATCACGACTAGCCTTTTCGCCGCATGATCGTATGCAATTCCTTCTAGATCTCCATATACTTGAACTTCGGGAAAACCACATGCATACAACAGCGACGATAGTTCCACCGCTGAATATGAACGCACCGATACGCTATGCTCAATCCTTTGATTACCTTTGATCGCAATCCACCGTGTCTTGATACGCCCCCAATCCTGACTGACTTTCTTCTCTGACAATAACAATAAGTCGCCTTCTTCAGTCCAGTCTCTTTCCTGAAATTTGCTGGCTAGAATCTCTTTACCCATTGTTTCGATCAGAAATTTACCGCCAGGTCGTAAAGAGG
>CAMPHP010000312.1 GCA_946885925.1 uncultured Litorilinea sp. | reverse complement strand
CTCTGGGCACGCTGGAAATTGGCGCAAGCGGGGACAGCAGCCCAACGCCATGCCTTTGCCGAGGAAGGTCGCCACGTCTTCAGCCCGCTGCTGGAGCTAATGGGGATGCGCGCCTTGCGCGAGGAACTCGAGGCGTGGCTCTGGTGGCTGCATGAAGCGGATGCTCCACGCCTCGACGGGGCCAGCCGCCACCTCTTTAACCATATTGCACTCCAAATGCGTGAAGTCTATCCAGAGGCCAATCTTGTCTCCCACCCATGCTCGCCACTCACGACGCGACTCACGTCCATCGATTCCCTGCCGCCTTCGCGCGGGACAGGCAAACTCTACCCAGCCACTGATGTCTCCGTCTTGGTGAAAGACGAGGAGGCTTGCTATCAGGCGCTCCACTGGATACATCGCCTCTTCCAGCCAGTGGATGGCGGCGTGGTGGATTATCTGCGCGAAGCCCGCATCAACGGCGCACGCGCCTTACAAACTACCGCCAGCGTCGCCATTGACCACCAGCGCGCGCGCGTCACCTTTCACATCTGCACAGAGGAAATGGAGGAGATCAACCAGTGGGGATTGGCGGCACTCTATGGTCGCGAACGAATGACAGTGGACTTGCCCACAGCCTGGTGGCAGCACGCTGCCGAGGAGTATAGTCACATCGCCTCTGCGCCGATGGGTTCCTTGGCCGAAGTGCTCTACGCCTTTAGCCCCCAAGGGCAGTTATTCCGCTTTCATCGCGGCTGTACCGTCGTTGATTTTGCCTATCATGTCCATACCGAACTAGCTGACCGCTGCCAACGTTTTTATGTCAATGACGAAGTAGTTGAGCCAACGACACCGCTGCATCATCTCGACTTGGTAGCACTGGAACATGATCCACGCGCACCAGGCCCCACCCAAGTTTGGCTCAATGCCGCCCATACCAGCCGTGCCCGCAACAATATCGAACGCTTCTTAAAGCGTCGTGGGCTAGGGGCTGATCAAGGGCAGAAGATCCTCGACCAACGGCTGCGTGCGCTGGAAGCTCACTATGGCTTTAATCTCCCCGATCACCGGCTGCCCCAGGCGACGGTTCGAGCAGTGCGCCAATATAAATTCAGCCGCGTCGATGAACTGTTAGCAGAGATAGCCGCCGGGGGAATTGTGGCGGATCGCATTCTCCACCCGCTCTTTGCCGACGAAGTGATCCGCCAGATCAGGCTCCCGCGCGAAATCGGCGTGCGGCCTCACCAAGTGCAAGTTGCCCAATGCTGCCGCCCGCGTCCGGGTGAAGATATTGTAGGGCTGCTATCGCGCCGCCAAGGCGAAATCATGCGGCTTCGTGTGCACCGCGCCAACTGTTCACGCATTCCACCCAACGAAGAACAACTCAGCCTCAAATGGCGCTTCCAGCCCCGGCTCAAACTCTTAGTCCAGTTGGAATTGACTGCCCACGACGAAGATGGATTGCTGGGCGATGCCCTAGAACAAATCTATGCACACCGCCCTCGCGCCACCTTGCACAAGGTGGAGGCTGCCGCTGATCATGGCGTGGCGCGGGTGCGCTTCAATGTAGAGGTCGAAAGCAGCGAACTTTTGGAACAGATCGTCCGTGCGCTGGCAGAACTGCCTGGTTATACAGTGGTTGAGGTGCGCCAAATGCGGCTGCCACCTTCTGAAATTGAGGCGGCACTCCAATTGTGTGCAGCGGGCAGCGTCAATCCCTATACGCGCTTGCCCGTTCACGAACAGGCGATGTTCTTTGGTCGCAACCAAGAGTTGCTGCAAATCTATGAATTGTTGCGCGGCGGCGTGGGCAATATCTGGCTGATGGGCCAGAAGCGCGTGGGCAAAACGTCGCTGCTCTTTCACCTGAAGAACTACTATCTCAAAGACCGCGGCTTTGTTTTGGCCTTTGTAGATTTTCAACTGTTGGGCAACTTGGCAACCTGCAACGTATTCTTTGAGGTAGCCAACGCGATTTACAATGAACTACAAGCCGACCCGCGCATTGGCGACCTGGGGGCACCGCTACCAGGTGTCTTTGCCCACCAACCACCCCTGCAACTGATCAGCTATCTGCACAGCATCCAAAGCCGCCTGGGGGCAAACCGGCTGGTGCTCCTCCTCGATGAGTTTAGCCGTACCACCGATGCCTATTTACAAGGGGATCTCCATCGTAGTTTCTTTGATGAGTGGCGCGGGCTGATTCAAGCCACGGCACCGGAGATCTCCTATGTCACGGTCTTTCAGCAACAAAGTTATCAATCACTGTCGCTCCATGCCCAGCAGCAGACCAATGATCCTTCCTGGCATCTGATGGAACTTGGCGAGCGATTGGTGCTCAAGTCCTTGAGCCATCAAGATGTGCGCCGCCTGATTGAATGGCCCATGCGTAATTTCTTAGAATACACACCAGAGGCGCTTGAGTGTGTAGCCGACTTAACGGGTGGCAATCCATTCTTGATCCAAGCATTCTGTTTCAAGTTAACCGCGCATATGGCACGCCAGGACCGCCGCCAGGTGGAAGCGACGGATATTGAGGCGGTGCGTGTCGAGTTTATGCAGCCGACCGAAAGCGTCTTTGCTCACTTCCTTGATGCCATCAAAGGGAGCGGCTTTCAAGTAGCGCAGCAAATAGCACGTTTGGCAACGCAAGGAGAGACAGCGCAAGACAGAAAAGCAGGCGCAGTGACATGGGTAGCATTGAGCGCAGCCCTGCCCACCTATCCGCCCGACAAGCTGCGCCGAACATTGGCCGCGCTGGTTGCCAACGATATCCTATGCCAGGCAGTCCCCGAGAAGTGGCAGTTTGCCAGCCGGCTCTTTCAACAATGGTTGGAGCTTAATCCGGTGTAGAGAAGTAAGATAAGGACTCTGTATGGAGCTCAGCAAAGACCAGTTCTTTGGCCGCGAGCGCGTCTTGCGTGAAATTGTGTCAGGTGTCTTGACTTCGCCACAACCCGCCAGCTTTTCATTGGTAGGTCCAAAGCTGGTGGGCAAGAGTCGCCTGCTCCACTATCTGGCGTCGCCCGATGGGCCGCTATTGGGTGAAGCGTGGGAAGCGTGGCGTCCTTATCATTACCAGGATGGCAGCCGCATTGTGGTGGTCGAGATTGATTGCGACTGGCAGGATGCCCAAGCTGATCTGCTGGGCCATGTGGCTGACCGGGTGACACACCAGTTACAGCATGTAGAACGCATTCAACTGGACTGGGGCGCGGTTGACCAGCAACCAGGGGCCAGCCGCCGCCTCTGGCATATGAGCCGCCAACTCAACCAGATGAATTACCGGCTGGTGCTGCTCATGGACAATTTCGACACAGTTTTTGAAAGCCAACTGCTCACGCCAGAATCGGTGGATGAACTGCGCCCCTTGACACGGGAGATGGCACTGGTGGTGGCGACCGAGCAGCCCTTGCATGACCTGGATCGGGAACTCGCCGCTTCTCCCCTCTTTAATGTGATGACCCAACTGTTTATCGGCCTGCTTGAGCCAGAGGCTGCGTGTCGCTGGTTGTTGGCCTATGGAGCCGATTATCCAGCCATTGATACCATTCTGGACGAGTTGCTCAAACTCACAGGGAGCCATCCCTTTTTGCTCCTGCACATTGACGACATCTTGGCCGAAGTCCAGCAGGTCTTGACACCGGGACAAAACTTGGGGCCAGAGCATCTGCCGCTGATTGGCTTGCGGTTGGCAGAGTATGGACGATTGCTCTTTGTCACCCTCTGGCGCGCCTTACAGAATCCGCCACGGCGCATTGACCCTCAGATTCTGAGGAGTCTACTAGAGCGATTAGTCACCCACAATTTGCAACTGGATCAGGTAGCACGCGAGCATATTTCGACGCTGAATTGGTTGATCAATCAGGCAATGGTGGTCTATGACACCCAGAGTTACGCCCTTTTCTCGCCCCTCTTTACCGAATTTCTGGCGAGTCGACTGGCGGCAACGCCTGCGCCCACAGCGCAAACACCCGTGCAGCCTGCTGTGCCAGTACCCTCGTCGCCCCTTCCACCTGAACCACCGATATTTGAACACCTGACAAAAACTGAAAGCACCCTGTTGCGCTATTTCCAAAATCACGCACAAACGGTAATCTCATCAGAGGAGCTTTTAGCCGAAGTATGGAAACGTCCCGATGCATCGCCGCGGCGAGTGCAAGAGGCGATCCGGCGGCTGCGCTTAGAGCTTGAACAGGCAGAGCCGCCTGTGGGCACTATCGAAAACGAACGGGGACAAGGCTACCGCTTTGTACCCGCCAACAGCTAAAATACTTCTATTCACACTTACATTCACACTTACCAAACAGATCATCACGCCACACCCTAGAAACGACTTGAAGCAGCCATGACCAGCATGACTCTCTTTCCTGTTCTGAATTTCCCACTGATCCATCCCGGCGATGATCTCGCCACAATCATTACGCAGTGCCTACAAGCCCAAGGTGAGACGCTCCAATCTGGCGATATTCTAGTCATCGCCCAGAAGATTATCAGCAAGGCCGAAGGGCGATTGGTGCGGCTGGAGGATGTAAAACCCAGCGCGCAAGCCCGTGAGATTGCCGACGTTGTGGGCAAAGAGGCGCGCCATATCCAGGTGATCCTAGACGATAGCCGCGAGATTGTGCGGGTGCGCCGGGGACTCTTTGTAGTCGAGCAGCGCAGCGGCTGGATCTGTGCCAATGCGGGCGTAGACCGCTCGAACATTGAGCCGGATGGGGGAGAAGTCTTGGCGTTGCTGCCAGCCGATGCAGACGCTAGTGCTGCGGCATTGACGGCGCGGTTGGGTGAGCTAACCGGGGTGATGCCTGCGGTGATTATCAATGACAGCCACGGTCGCGCTTGGCGTGTTGGCACATGTGGCGTTGCCATCGGCTGTGCGGGATTGCCGCCCGTCTGGAACCAACGGGGACTGCATGACCTCTTTGGCTATGAGTTGCAAAGCAGCGAGGAGTGCATTGCCGACGAGTTGGCCGCGGCTGCCAGCTTGCTCATGGGCCAAAGTAACGAGGGCCGCCCGGTAATCGTGGTGCGCGGCTACAAGCTCCCACCAGTACCGCCTGCCCCCGCCACCTCAATCCAGCGCCCAGCGCAGATGGACGCGTTTCGGTAAACGCTGTTTCGTAGCATAATTAACCCAAAAGGTACAAATTTCCGACAAAAGTAAGCTACCCTCTTGAGA
>CAMPHP010000311.1 GCA_946885925.1 uncultured Litorilinea sp. | reverse complement strand
CGTTCGAGGGCTGGCGTTAGAGGATTCCTCTTACTCTTATAGAGACTCTCTAGAAAACAAAAGAGGCTGCGCGGTCAAATTTCAGCCACGCAGCCTCTTCTGTTTTCTGGTCACATTTACGTGTTCATATTCTTTTCATAGTTGAGCATCCAATCCATACCGAACTTGTCGGTAAGTTGCCCAAATACTGCGCCCCAAAATGTATTCTCCAGTTGGTGGGTAACTTTTCCACCGGAGGAAAGTTTTGAAAAGAGGGTCTTGATCTCGTCTTCGCTACTACAATTCAGACATAAAGTAACTGTATTTCCCTGGACGAGTTTAGCTCCTGGTGCGGATTCTCCCATATCCATCCGGTCAGAACCCATCAGGACTACACCATTACTATCCAGGTAGGCGTGCATAACCTTGTTTTGGTCAGCTGCCGCAAAGTCATTGCTGACTGCTGTCTCTCCTACTGACTGTATAGATAGTTCTCCACCAAGACATTCTTGATAGAACGTCATCGCTTCACGGCAATTGCCGTCGAACGTCAAGTAAGGATTGAGCTGCGTCATCTTATGTCTCCTTATGGTTGTGGATCGCCTACAGAACATATGTTCTGAACGCAGTATAGTTCTCTTCCTTCAAAATGTCAAGCACGAAATTCAAAAATATTGTGGTGGACTGATATTTCCTAAAAAAGCAGAGGGAAAGATAAGCCCCCTAGGCTGAATGAAGTCGCTCACACTGGTCAGGACTCAGGTAGCCCAGCGGCGGAGTCTGCCAGATTACCTATCCAGATTACCTATCCAGATTACCTATGTCGTACCCAACGATTGGGGCGATAGAAAGAAAAAACCTTCGAGGAAGCTCGGAGCTTTCTCGAAGGTGCATAACGGTGAAATGATCGATTGAGTAGATGCCTACGTGTTAACCGTTAGCTCTGAGCGGGTACTGCCTTTGGCGCTGGTTGATAGGTTCCTGGTACGGCACGGAATGAGATGGCTATGCGATTCCAGCCGTTGATGAGGATGATGGCAAGGGTGAGATCGACCAGTTCCTTTTCGCTAAAATGCGCACGCACAGCCTGGTAGAGTTCGTCGGGCACATCGTTTTCAGAGATACGCGTGAGTGTTTCTGTCCAGGTAAGAGCGGCGCGCTCACGTTCGCTATAGAAAGGCGTCTCGCGCCAGACACTGAGCGCATAGAGCCGCTGCTCAGTCTCACCGAGCGCCCGTGCATCCTTGGTGTGCATATCCACACAATAGGCACAGCCATTGATCTGCGACGCACGCACTTTGACCAGTTCGAGCAGGGAGTGCTCTAAATCTGTGGTGTCGAGATACTCCTGCATTGCGCGCAAAGTTCGCACCGCACCTGGCGCAATGCGTCCATAATTCATCCGTTGTTCCAACGTGCTTCTCCTCTGTTTGAGAGTGATTGATGAAATTAGAATGATTCTACAACAGTGAAGGGCGGGAGTATAGTACCAAGAGGTACAATATGAGGGGAAGGAGAGAAGGGAAGGAGAGAGGGGAAGGAGAGAGGTTAAACGGATAGTTTCTCAAAAGCTTGGGTGATGAACCATCTATGCCCCTCACGCATGGTCTGTTCGGTAATGTCTTTCCGCCCTAATTCGGGCCATCCCGCGGCCCACTCAGCAATTCTAGACATCGGGCGCAGAGCGGCATATAGATCCCAATACGGCAGTTGGGCGAAATCCAGGGTGGTCAGCGATTGATAGTGCCGGGTAAATTCGTTCATGGCATCAACGCCAAATATCCACAGGAGATCGAGCCGGGTAATCGCAAAGTCCACAAGCGGATTGCCCACTTCTGCGTCTTCCCAGTCAATCACAGCCACAAGTTGGTCATCCTTCCACAAGATATTCCCCGGCCAAAAATCTCCATGCAGCAAGACAGGCTCATTCCGTTGCGGCAAGGGCCAGAATGCTTCTAATACGTGGCGGATACGCGCTTCGTCCAGGGAGTGATCGAGCTTTGCAGGTCGTTCTTTGAATGCGCCAGCAAACCTTTCCGCTTGTTTGGGCAGGAATGACAAATCGAGCTTTGTGCTATCTATACTGTGGATCTTGGCTAGCTGCGTTGCCATTTGCACAACGTAATCGGAACTATTGGCAGGTGCATAATCCGGCTGCCCCTCCATATATTCAATGACCAGATAGGGTTCAGAGAAAATCTCACCGGATTGATCCAGGTAATAGGGCGTCTGTGCGCTAACACCTACGGACTGCACGATCTCTAAGATTTTGAATTCGTCAGCAGCCGCATTCGGGTTGTGCTTGATGGCCCTTTCGCCAGGCTGGCGCACAATCACCTTTTTGGTTTGACCATCCGGCAGCAGAAGCTCAAGTGCTGTCATCTGCGCCGAGATGCCCCCCTTCAACGCCCATGTACGAAGCAGTTTGCCCTGGGGAGCAATCTTTTGAATTAGTTGCTCAAACTTTTTATCTTCCCTTGATTGCGTCATGAGCGCGGCACACATACTTCGATTCGCCTATCCTCGTCCTAAGCCAGCCCCTTCAGCCACGACTTCTTCTTGGGGAATAACGCATCCAGCAGCACGGCCCCCTTGCCACCCGCCCAGACTTCGGGCAGGATCATACGAATGTCGTCATAGGTATGCTGCCCAAAAACCACGTTGTAGAAGAGATTCCACGGGAAGGAAATATCATAACCGTCCTTGCCCTGAACCGCTGCAACCTCTGTCATATGCCCACGCTCGAACTTCAGTGAGATCCCGGTCAAGTTATAGAAGCCAACTCTGAGTTCGCCTGTATAGCGATGTGCGCCGCTTCCCTCCAACCGCCGTTCTAGCACAGGCTGGATGTGCTGTAGAAACGGAATGAGGTTGGGTACGCGCAGATACCACATATACTCTCGATTTCGGGAAACGCCACCCCTCGCCCGGTCAATTAGACGGTCAAGTGATTCGTGAATCCCCGTGCTAAACTCTAGGAGTGCCGGAATTTCGCCGTACTTTGCCAGTGACCATTGCTTGATGCCCCGCATCACGTCGTCAAACGTTTCCAAATAAGAAGCGCGATCACCCACCACATAGGCAACACAATATAATGCTTGCTTGTCCTCGCGGAAGGCAGACATTTCCAAATACCCCACGCCCTCTCCTGCCGCATCGACAATAATCTGATAGTCTGTACTTTGCAGAGAAGCAGGGTTGCGCCCCATCATCATGTAGCGCCACTCCTCAGCAGAACGCACGTCGGTCAACAAGCGTTCGCGCGCCATATAGTCATGCCACGTAGCCATGGCAGGGATGTCATCCACCGCAGCAGGGCGGAGCGTAAACGCTGGTTTGTACGTGGGTGCGGGATCAGCCAAGACAGGCAAAGGCAGCGATGCACGGGTTCCTAGATCAGCCGCCATTGTGTATCCAAACTGCCGGTAAAAGTATCCAATGCCCGTGATCGCCTGCAGCTCGTGACCCAGCGCGGCGCTGCGTTCGTGCACCGCTTCAAACAGCGCTCGTACCAGCCCTCGCCCTCGATACGCTGGGTCTGTGCCAACCAGTTCCGGGCGACCTACCGCAATGGGAATCTCTTCATACCGCCACGTTTGCGGGATGAGCAGGGTAGCGGACGCAATACGGTCATCGTTTGCCGGGTCCACCACAACGAAAATATCATCCAGCGTGGTAGTGGGGTGACCCTGGATCAGGTCTTTTGTCCACGCAGCAAGCCCGTTCTTGATCTCCTCGGATTCACCTTCTCCGTTCACATCCGCATAGAATTGTGGCAACCGTTCGCGGTCGCTGGCAACCCCTTCGCTGAGTGTACGGAGGATGAGTCCACCGGCAAGTTGTTTTTGCATAATTTCATCCTCATCAACCTTCCTCGAAGCCCCGAACCCTCTGGGTGGCTTCGAGGAAGGTCTTCACGAGATTTGCTCTTCTTAGGCTACTGCTGCCGCAAAGAGCGCCTTCAAATAGCCAATCGAATAGGCCCATCCTGCCAGCTTGGCTGGTGTGTCGCCAGGAATCGAAGGGATATGGTCGGGATTGATGTAGCCGCTAAAGCCAACCTTCTTGAGTTCCATAAGAATCTTAAACATATTGAGGTCGCCTTCATCCAACAACGTCTCTTCATAACCGCCCGCGGTGGCAAGACTGCCGCGCACATTTCGCATGTGGCACATAAAAATCTTACCCTTGCGCCCAAACTGGTTGATCTCGTCTATCACCAGCGAGGAACCACCTGCCTCGGCTCGCGTGCCAATACAATAGACAAAACCTACTTGTTGGCTGGGGAAGGCATCGATCACGCGATGAAGGTTGGGACCACCAAAGGGTGTATCCACATTGGGCGTGTCCGAAGGATGGATTGCCAGCTTGATCTCATACTCCTCCGCAATCGGCACAAGACGTTCAAAGGCATAGGTAAATCGTTCCCACCAATGATCATACTGCTCTTTGGTCAATGTTGCGCCAGCATTTTTGGTATAGCCTATGCTCTCGCCGCGTGAGAGCATTCCGCCGCGGTGAACGGCGCGATAGCGGGTCATCACATCCGGGTAAGTATCGCCCGCTACACGTTGGCGCGCAATGGGCAACTTGGCCTGACCATAGACACGCAGCGCCTCACAGGCCCGATTTAGCTCTTCCTCGGCCCCTTCTCCTCCGTTGATAAAGGTCTCAGTGAGGTCGGGGAGGGTGACACGGTTGATCTCCAAGCCAAAACTGCGAATGCGTTTTCGCAATGCCTTTACCTGTTCCAGGTCAGGCACACCCGTCTCCTTGACACCTGGCATCTCTTTCCAGCCGCCAAAGTCCAACGCATCGGCCCCAAACGCCGACATGCCTTGCAGATAGGTGTCAGAAAGCTCAACATGGTGAGTAAAGACAGCAACACGAAACATAATTCCTCCTGGGGGGTGTTTGTGTGGATCATTTGATTGAATTGTGGGGAGTTACATGGACGGGACGTCTAGCAATACCCGACCGGCTTAACCGGCAGCCAGTGGAACATTATCCATAAAATGATTGCGCCGGGCAAACTTGGGGACGCTCCCGCAGCCTGGAAATGCCGGCGGTAAAAGGCGCAGCCGTCTCACAAGGAGGCAGTTGCAGGTGAACTCACACTTCCAGCGTAACCGGCATAGGGGGTGTGGGCACGCCTTTCGGCTCAACAGGGTATTGAGCTTTCCAGGCATCAAA
>CAMPHP010000310.1 GCA_946885925.1 uncultured Litorilinea sp. | reverse complement strand
TGAGGTCAGGAGAATACAGCAGCGACTCATTGACTTGGGTTTCAGTCTCTCGGCAAGTGGTGCAGATGGTGATTTTGGTTCAGAAACGCGAACTGCTGTTAAAGCATTTCAGTCCAGCAAGGGTCTAAATGATGATGGACGAGTAGGATTCTCAACCATTGATGCGCTTGATAAAGCTTTTCCCTCCTTTGCTTTGCCCGCTGGCAGCACAAGTGCATGGACAATGCCCTGTGTCTTAGGCATATTGTGCCCGTGGAACAAGCACCTCGTTGAAAATGTTCTACCGACGTTTAATATTATTACATTCGATTCCAGGTCATTTCCTACCGAGACATGGAACGGTGCTTCCTGGGATGCTGGCACGTTCACCTCCGGCGGTTTCCGCGGCGGAACCAATATGGGCTTCTTGAATACGACAACGTGCGAGCAATTCGCCTTTACTGTCTATCATGAAGGCTGGCATGCCCAACAGCCTGCCAGTCTTACCGGTGTGGTAGAGGTGGAAAAGGATGCCTACATCAATGCAGAACAATGGTCCATATCAATGGGAGTACCAGGACAATCTTTTACGGATGCCGCTACGGGAACGGTAAGAGATCTGAGGAGGACGAGCATAGCCGGAGAAACAATTGTCGATGAAGCTGCTGCAGAAGCGTTGGTCAGGCAGGAATATGGAGGGGTAAGCTCGATCCCAGGTGAGAGAATCTTGTCGAGAGTCGGCGCTTCAGATGTAAGGGTGAGAAGGCCGGACGGATCTGAATACACTCGGCCTGCAGCTGTAGGTGAACGCGTACGAGGCGCTGTTACCATGACAAATCAAAAGACGATACTGCCAACAGATTGGGATTGCCCATAGCCAACTTATTTCGCCAATCATCTCCTTGTTAGGTTTTCTTGATAGGCTGCTAAAGGATAGAGGAAGTAACGTTGATTGAAGATAACGACGCACTCATTGTGCAAGGCAAAGAAGTGGAATATATCTTTTTCCCAGGAGAAAGCCCTGTAGTTTCACATGGCGAATTTCGTTTTGAGAATCGCGCCTCTCAACCAAAGAGTTGCCTCATTACAGCCTGTTACTTTGTTGAGAATGAACATGAAATTCCCCTTGATGAATTCTACCTATATAGCGATGATTTCGCGCTTGAAAAGGAATTTACGATTCCACCCAGAAGCAGCCTGGATATAAGAGTGACATTTCCTTTTCAAGATGTGCATGTTGGGGTGCGCTTTCGCTACGGAGTACAAATCACTTGTCTATGTGACGGTAAACAGTATGACGCGTTTTCGCCATTAAATCTGATTCAGGAGTTGCCAAAGTAGCCAATCGCGGACGTAGCAACCGTCGAGCATAGGCTGTACGCAAGAAGTAACTCAAGCTGCCACCTGTGGGGATCACTCTGCTCTGTCACTCCGTAGGAGTCTCTCTGGGCAGCGGTCTAGGGCGCGGGGTGACAAGGCATATTGATCTGTCATGCTGTAAGATCTCTCTGCCAACCGCTTGACGAGATTGCAGTGGCAGACTAGGGAACCCAAGAAGATGTCGATGCCAGATAAAGTAAAGGTAGACCAGGAGCATCATCGCAGTGACGCGATCACAGCGTCCTATAGCGCC
The DNA here is from genome assembly GCA_946885925.1 of uncultured Litorilinea sp. The sequence goes on along the minus strand of CAMPHP010000310.1, from coordinate 3,573 downwards.
CCCGCTGCGTCTAAGCCACTGGCATCCAAAAACCAACACCCTTTGCTGGCTCTCCACAAGCAGATCGGAAACCGGGCCGTAACCCATTTGTTGCAGCCGAAACTTAAGGTGGGTGCTGCCAACGACGAATATGAGCGCGAGGCAGAGCATGTGGCAGAGGAGGTAATGAGCGGGCTAGGTGTCCAGCGACAGCCTGCATGCGCCTGCGGCGGCGAGTGCCCGGAGTGCAAAGCCAAACAAGACAAGATTTTGCAGACTAAGCGCATTGGAGCCAGTGCTGCCAGTGCAACCCTTGCGCCCCCCATTGTCCACGAAGTATTACGCAGACCAGGCCAACCGTTGGATGTGCGTACACGTCATATTGTGGAGCCACGATTGGGCCATGATTTTAGGGGAGTACGCGTTCATACGGATGCACATGCCGAAGCGTCGGCGCAGCGTGTGAATGCGCTGGCGTACACGGCTGGATCGCACATTGTTTTTAACGCAGCACAGTATGCGCCAAGAACCAACGAAGGTCTTAAGCTCTTAATCCACGAACTAACGCATGTGGTACAGCAGCATGGCACAGGGTCCAGCACCATGGATGCCCCTCTGCCAGTTGTCCAACGCCAGACGTTTTTTGGTCCCGGAGCAACTGGTGTGCCTGCCGACTGGTCAACGCGGGTTGCCGCGGCCACGACAGCTACACAACGAGCCGCCCTAGTGCGGGAGTCGCTGGGATCTGGCGTTACTCTGGTGGATCGTACCAGCGAAAGTGAGAATGATACCAGCCCCACGAAGGCGCACCTGGTGCCGTACACAACGAGCAATCCGCAGATTAACTATGACGATAATCTGCAAAATAAACAGTCGCCTGTTGATGGGCGTTCGCTGTCAAACAATGCGGGCTACACGTTGCATTCCGACGGCAACCACTATGTGGTTCTTGGTCGTAGGGCATTGGATGCAAATGATTTCTATGAAGCCAGGGTAACCCTGAACCACGAATTCGATCACATCCGCCAGCAGACAGCGGGCAGCAGACTCCAGGGCAACGAGTCTGAGGTGGACGCATGGACAAGCACATTTATCCGCGAGTTCCACCGCACCTACGTATTGGGTCAGACTGCTACAACCTGCTATGTACATAGAATTCAGCAATTTGCCCCATTGCTCTTCTATTTCACTCGTCGCGATGTGAGTGATACGGTACGCACGAATAGTGTGCGACGTATCGTTGACTACTACAACAGTACGATAAACCCCCACGCTGGGCACAGGGCAGCCTTCCGCTTCTGGATCCACCGTACACTAAGAAATGCCGCAGCCCAATCCGCTCTCGCCGGCCGTTTGAATAGTGAATTGCGCTTAGGGGTGGATGCATCCGCAGGCTTAGCAACCACGCGCCAATTCGACTGTGCTGGTGTACGTGGAGCTACCTATCCAGGCCCGCCCACTGTAGAGCAACCATCTCCCCCAGGCAGTGCGCCAGCAACCCCGGGTACCACGCCAACGCCTCAGCGGCGCTCGGCTCTGGAGTTGCGAGGCGGCGTCTCACTGCCCGAAGGCGAACGTACCGCAGCCTTTGCGCTTGGGGCGCGCTACTCGTTGCGCTCGGACCAGACGATAGTCTTCAATCCTTTGCTTGGTGCGCAGCTTTTGTATCTGCCTGCCGCGGGTGATCGCACGACCCATTTAGCGGCAGCGATTGGCGAAATTGGTCTACGTATTCAACGGCCCGTGCGCGGTGTCTATTTCGATGTACGCACTGGCGGGTATGTAGGATTGGAGTTGCCCGGAGCCGATGTTGAAGCTGGTTTGACAGGAGCCATTGGTTTTGGCTACCGGTGGGAACGCTTTGAATTGGGCGCTGAGGCGCGTGGCCTGTTGGATCTGACTGGCGACCGAGATCGGGTCATCGTTGTCGGGGCTGGTGCGATTCGCTTTTAATCCTAGATCTTAGCCGCTAGGTGCGTCTGCAAGTTGATCGACCCTTGGGCCTGCGCCGTTAAAAGGGGAACCTCACATGGTACAAAGTAAGTTCAATCACTTCCTCGACAGGCTGGTGCGTCCCACGATCTGGCTGATGGGGCGATTCTGGCCTACCTTCCAGATTTGCGGCTATAGTGGGCTGGCGCTGACTGTGTTGCTGGGTACCATCCTTGTTACCCGAACTGGACTCTCCTATTGGGTGATGAGCGGGCTCATCCTGACCGCAGTAGTGACCATTCTTGCCACTATCGTTCTGACCAAGATCCTGACAGGTGCGGAACAACTTACATACCACCATCATGAAATCGCCGTGCTCGGATCAACCTCACTCCTGCTCTATGTTCTGGGCCAACCACTGTTACCCTATCTGGACATCGTTATTCTCGGTGCCGGTGCTTTTCTGATGTGCGGGCGGGTTGGTTGCTTCATGGCGGGCTGTTGTCATGGTCAGCCGCACAGATGGGGCGTCTGCTATCGCCATGAACATAGTGCCGCTGGCATTGCACCCTATCTCGTAGGCATCCGCCTTTTCCCGATCCAGGTCGCAGAATCTCTCTACGTGCTCTCAATCCTCCTGATTGGCATTCCTATGGTGTGGAGTGGTCAAGCGGCTGGCAGTACGTTAGCCTGGACTATTGTGGCCTACAATGCAGGCCGCTTCAGCTTTGAATTTATGCGCGGAGATCCAGGACGCCCCTACTGGTTGGGATTTTCGGAGGCACAGTGGACTGCTTTGCTGCTCACAGGAGGTGTTGCCGGATTGGAGTTGGCTGGTTTGCTGCCCTTCTCGCCTTGGTATCTTGCCGTTCCTCTACTCCTTGCCAGCGTCATGGTTTTGTTCAGCCGCTTTATTGACCCGGCAGGGATAGGAGAGCGTCAACTCTATCACCCGACACATATTGCTGAAGTAGCTGGCGCACTTGAACGCATAAAGTTTGCGCCGCATCTTGCTGCCATTGCCGTTCAAGAGACTTCCTTGGGGATCCGGATCTCGGCGGGCAGTGTCAAAGTGGATGACCATCAAGTGGAGCATTACACACTCTCGGCGCATGATGGCAATCTCTCGGCGCGTGCCGCAGCGCTCTTAGCCAAACTCGTCCTGGCTTTGCAAACGTCAAGTAGAGGGGAGAGTGCCTTTACTAGCCAACTGCTTGAGGGCAGCCGTGGTGCTTATCATCTTTTGATCCAGCCTGCGCGCCCGGAATAGATCAAGTGATGAGCCGATTGCGTGCTGCGGCGGAACTGATCCGGTTATCTGACGTGGTGTTGATTGCCCTCTTAGTGGCTGTGGGGGGCGCTGTGGTCATAAGAGCCGTAACGCTGGAAGCAATCTTTGCCGCGGTGAGCACTGCCTCTATTGCGGCAGGCGGCTATGCGATCAACGATTGGCACGATGTCGAGATCGACCGGATTAACAAGCCACAGCGGCCAATTCCGTCGGGGCGCATCCACAGAACGGAAGCACTGGCAATCGCCTTGATCTTCCAGATGGCTGGTATCAGCGTTGGCTTGCTGCTGAATGTAGTGGGATTTGCGTTTATCGGCGTGGCTATATTGCTGGTCAATCTGTACAGCTTCAGGTTGCGGAGCCTGCCGCTC
>CAMPHP010000309.1 GCA_946885925.1 uncultured Litorilinea sp. | reverse complement strand
GACCGAGCAATCTGCCAGCCTCAGCCTTTGAATCCAAGCGTTTTCCCCAGGCATTAGCCCATCTTCTCAACGCCCTACAAGAAATCGCACCCTTGCTGCTCTTGCTCGATGATGTGCAATGGGGAGATCCAGCACTCTGGCCGCTGCTCCATGAGCTTGTCCCACTCATGCGCCACCAGCGCGTTTTGATCGTGCTCAGCGGACGGCGTGACGATCTGCAAAGAGACGAGATGATTTGGAAGCAATTGGAGACATGGGATCGCGAAAGCGTCGCCCAGATCATCGCATTAAGCGGTCTCTCTCCGGCAACACTGGCTGAACTAGCCCAACTCCACCAAAGCCAGATGCAGGGCGACGCACATTCACAGCCTCTCACCCCGGAACAGGCCGAAACGCTTCATACCAATAGCGGTGGCAATCCCCTCCTGGCTCTTGAAATCCTGGCTGCCGGAACACCCCATGCCCTGTTGTCCACACGTCCCGACATCGTGACGCTGGTCACACAACGGCTCCACCGTCTCAGCCAACCTGCGCGCCAAGCAGCAGGGATCGCGGCAATTCTAGGATCGCAGATCTCCTACAACCACTGGGAGTCACTCTGGCAGCAGGAAAATCCCTATGCAAACGAACTTGCGCCCCATGCTACAGAATTAGAACGCGTTGACGTGCTCCAGATTGGGCCGGAGGGCTATAGCTTTGCCCATGACACGCTTCATGTTGCGGCTTTGGCCGATATGGACAGCATGACACGGCGCAGGCTTCATGCGGCGACTTTATCGCTGCTGACCAGCCTGGAGCAAGAGCCGCCTATCGAGCCGTTGCGCTTGCTCTACCATGCCCAAGGTGCGGAGGATGCCCATGCCATCGCGCATTACGCACTTGAGGCTGGCGAACAAGCCCTCACCGCGTTTGCCTTTGGTCGCGCCGAGGCACATTTCACGTTGGCGCTGGCCCATCTCCCCGCATGCGACTCAACGGGTGCGGCTGGGGATGGCGATGATCGTAGCAATCATCTGGCGCGCCAGCGTTATCGTGCCCTCTTGGGACGTATCCAGGCGCGCCATCTCCTGGCACTGCGCGAAGGTGAAGCCACTGATCTCGATGAAATCTGCGCCCTTGCTCTATCCAAGGAACAGCAAGCCACAGTGCTGATGTGTCGCGCCGAGTACCAACTAGCCATCTCCGAAATCGAGGCAGCACAAGCTAGCGCAGAGAAAGCTCTCGCCCTAGCAGAGCAGATAGAAGCTGCACAAGCCGCCGATCTCTATCTCACCGCGGCCCGCATTGCACGCGACCGCAACCGCTTGGATGCAGCACAGGAGTATGTCACCACCGCCCAACGCATCTACCAGCGCGTTGACGATGCCTGGGGCGTGGCACTTACGACAGATCTCCTGGGTGGGTTAGCCTGGGATCAAGGGGGCTACGAGCAGGCCACAATCCTGCATGCCCAAGCTGCCGACGCCTTTCAATCGCTAGGGGATCTTGTACATGAAGCGCAATCCCTCAATAACCTGGGCAGCACCTACTGGGAACTAGGCCGCTATGCCGATGCGCGTGCGACCCATGAGCGCAGCATTCTGGTCTGTCGCGAGTTGGGCAACAAATTGAGCGAAGGGGATAACATCGATAACTTAGGTGGCATTGCCTGGGTGCTTGGCGACTACACCCTCGCCATCCGCCAGTACCGGGCGGCGCTAGAGTTGCGTGAGTCGATTGACGATATGTGGGGTGTTGCCATCAGCCTGAGCAATCTCGCCAGTACCTACCGTATGCAAGGCGCGTACGAGCAGGCTCTTGACTACTATCAACAATCGCTCAAACTCTACCAGCAGGTGGGGCGCAAACGCGGTGAAGCCTATGTCTTATATGGTCAAGGCCAAACTTTGTTAAAACTAGGACAATTGGATCAAGCTTGGGCGCGGCTGCAAGATGCGCTCACGCTGCGTAGTGAGCTAGGCGATCATAACCGCCTCACAGAAACGTATGCCGCCATCATCCATGCTGCCATAGCACGCGATGATCTGGCCCAGGCCACCTCCTATTGCGATACCATGTTGGCTCGTCTCAACGTCAAAGATAAAGCGTCGCTACGCCAGGAAGCCTATTTTGCAGCCTTCAGTTTAGCCGATTACCAAGGCGACCATCATAAAGCTACTCATGCACTGGCCCTTGCACTGGAGGCTCAAGCCGAGATGGCTGCTACACTCCCTCCGGCAGACCAGGAGCGTTTTCTCCAAAATGTCCCCGTCAATCGAGAGTTAGCTCAAGCTGCCCAACGCTATACAGTGACAGAGACTGTAACGCTCGGCCAAGGCGCGCAGAGCAGATTAGTCACCTGGACACGAGTTGCACCGCAAGATTGTCTGATTGGGGACACCACGACACGCCGCCGCCACCTGCTTGCCCGCCTCATGGCCCAAGCCGCAGCGCAAGAAGTGAATCCAACGCACGAACAGTTGGCAGCGATCTTGGGGGTAAGCCGTCGCACCATCCTGCGCGATCTAGCTGCTATGCAAGAGCTATCAGAGCGCACGGACCTCCCGAACTGAATCCTGCCGAATCACGACAATCTATAAATCTATCCCCTGCCACAGCCTATGTCACAGCCTATGTCACAGATACGGGCGGCTCTTTGCGCGCTTCCGATAGCTGTTCGACACCTTGTTGTTAGGCTTGAATCCACAGGCACATCTGTCTTACCAACGTCACTTGCCAACCCAACCCACCTAGGAGATTCCCCTGTGGAACATCGTTTTGCCTTTGTCCTTCGCATTTGGCTGACAGAATCGGCTACACCAGACGGGAATACAACCGCGACATTGCGCGGCACATTGCAAGCCGTAGATTCCTCCGAAATCATTCACTTTGCCTCACTCTGCCAACTCAACAACCTGCTTCACAAGGTATTACAGCCGCCTGAATCATCAAGCGGCTGTAATCAGTGAATGGGATTGACGTGCAGGTAGCAGTTTGAGTTGCCTGAACTCAAAGCTCTTTCAGGGCCGCGGCGAGTTTCTTTACCCCCAGGCGAATGCTCTCCTCGTTTGTCCCTGCATAGCCAAAGAGCAGCCCCCCGCGCGGCAGTGGCTCCAGGCTGTATTTGGAGATGGGCGCGGCTTCAATTCCCACCCGGAAGGCTAGCTCAGAGGCGTGGCGATCATCTTTATCGGGGGGAAGCCAGCCGACGAGATGCATTCCGGCCTCGGGGACATAAACGTCGAGCAGGTCGCCCAAGTGGGCAGTCAGCTCGCGGTGCAGGAGATCGCGCCGCTGGGTATAGTGTTGCAGCATGTGGCGTAGATGGCGGGCAAAATGGCCCTCACCGATAAAGTCGGACAGGGCCATCTGCTCCAAATAGGGTACGTGGACATCAATCACGCGCCGCATTGCCAGCATGGGTTCAATCAGTTCAGTGGGCGCGACCAAGTACCCCAGGCGCAGCATTGGAAAGAGTGTTTTGCTAAAAGTGCCAATGTAGATCACACGCCCAACTCGATCTAACCCATAGAGCGCTTCTAATGGACGCCCACTAAAGCGATACTCACTATCGTAGTCGTCCTCCAGAATCCACATACCACTCTGTTCAGCATATTCCAACAGTGCCAAGCGGCGGCTGAGGCTCATGGTTACGCCGGTGGGGAACTGGTGCGATGGAGTCGTAAAGACCATGCGCGCATCAGGACAGCGCTGCCGCCCGCTCTCCACATCAATCCCCTGCTCATCGACAGGTACAGGCACTAAGTGCGCCCGTGCAGCAATAAGAGCGCCCTGTGCGCCAGAGTAGCCAGGATTCTCAATCCACACGGATTCGCCCGGATTGAGCAATGTACGCAATGCCAGATCAATCGCACCCTGTGATCCGGAGGTGAGAATAATCTGTTCTGGCGTGCAGCGTACCCCGCGCGTGATGCCAATATGCGCGGCAATGGCCTCGCGCAGCGGCTGGTAGCCCGCGCGCGACTGGTAGTAACCAAGTTCACTTAGCGACTGTCGCGCGCGCCGGGCGATTAAACGCGCCCAAAGGTCATATGGGAAGAGATCCAGCGCAGGCTCACCACCCCGAAATGGTACGCCAATCCCCCCTTCGATCCGGTCAGAATAGAGGATTTCCTGAAGCGGACGTACATGCGAAGCAAGGCGAACGGGCGACGTATCCAGTGCGCCTGCTTCCGCCGGCTGGCTCCGCTCGGCATGCTCGTGCAATAGCGTCGTAGGCAGATTGCGCGACACAACCGTACCAAATCCGACCTGACTCTCCAGATAACCCTCTAATAACAACTGCTCATAGGCGAGGGCAGTCGTATTGCGCGAAACGCCTAGTTCATCGGCCAACGTGCGCGTCGAGGGCAAGCGCGTCCCCCGCTCCAGTTGTCCAGCCAGGATCGCCCCACGCAATCGCTCATAAAGTTGTTTGTAGAGCGGCACGGGCGAACCTGCATTAAGCCGGATCTCTGGCCCCTTAGTTGGTGTCTTGTGTTTGGGCATCGTCGCTCTCCCTAAATAGCTACTGGCGCATGAACAGCCATACTTATAAATGGCATGGTTAATATAGCAAAAAGTGGCTCTGTAACCAAGTCCATTATTGCGCTATGATGGCACATGTAAACCAGAGTTAAGACATTCCCAATAAGGCATTCCCAATTGGAAAAACAATGGATTACGGGAAGCAAAGTGCAGGAAAATTAAAGAAGGACTGTGAAGAGAAAGTAAGCGAAAGCAAAGAGAGAGGAAGTATATGGATACCTTCACCCATTTTGAGAGAATGGCGATGCAGTGGATCGTGCAGGGCTATCAGAAACGCACCTTGCGCTGGGCAGTTCGCAAAGCCTATCGCGCCTTCGCCCGCCAACATCCCCAATGGGTCGCGGCTCTCTTTGACGAACATTTTGTCTTGACCCATGTGCTGCCACTGCTGCAACAGTCTGCCATAACGGGTGACAGGGTGACGCCCATCCAGATAGCGCATCTTTGGGCAAAGCAGATCAGTCTATTGCCCACGTCACGCCAGCAACAGATGGCGCGCATCGTTCCCACCACGATCCACTTCTTGGACATGGTGACGGATGCGCTGGCAGAAACCCAGTTGGCTCACAATCCACTTCTATTGGTCGAGACAGCCGTTGGTTGAGTTCATCATCGGGGAAACAAAGCCCCATAATTTACCAAGAAGATAAGAAACGGTTTGTA
>CAMPHP010000308.1 GCA_946885925.1 uncultured Litorilinea sp. | reverse complement strand
GCGCTTTCTGTGCCAGCGTTGTCTTGCCACTACCTGCCGCCCCCATAAAATGAATGCGATTTGCCTTGTTGTATAGGTTCATCGACATCAGCCTCTATAATCATTGCTTATCCTGCGAGACGGCTTATCGTCCACTAAATCCCGCCCAGCGCAAATCGTTCAATCAGCATCCATTGCCCACCCACACGCGGCCCTACGCGCCCTACCAAATTCACTGCATCGGCTTGAATGCCAGGGCCAAAGTCCATCTGGTTAATCCACTCCTTAATCTCCTCGATCTTTTCTGGGGACTGCCCATAGACAAGGGTCATGTGGGCGTGGTAAGGATCATCACGATAGGCAGGCAGACCTAACGGCGAGATGGTGGCGACCAGCGCATCGTGCAACGCCTGCAAAGGTGGCGTGACCACAACACCTAATCCACCGCCTGTTGAACCCCAATGGAACTGAGAACCTTGGAAACTAATGAAAAATGGTGCGGCATTACTTGTGATTGCCTTGACAAGCTGCTTTACCTGCTCAAGACTTGCAATGTTGAAGATCGGTCCTTTCACGGTAATGTGGGCTGGGATTGAAGCTACGGTGACACCCACCTGGTTACGGATCGCCTCAACCTGGGTAGTAAGCTCTTCGCCAGCCGGTATCACAAGCGAATAGATGGAGTAGCCAAACTGATCATTTGGCTGATTTTCGACGGGGTAAATTGTCGTCACTTCGGCTTCCTCCCCTAGATATGGTTGATGTCTCTTTTTGATAGACTTTTTGAGGATGGTAGAGGCGTTTGGTTCGGATAGGACACAGAAAGTTGCAGGGCTAAGCCAACACCCAGACCTCGCGGCCTGAATATTCCTCCGGAATAGCTCAATCCTGCAACCTCATTGTACCATCATACATTGCGTATGCTTACCCCTATGCTCCCCTTTACATTATTTGTCGCTGCCTGAATCCCTCAGATGTCTGATAAACTCATCGTGCACTTGTTTATACTTCATCTTGTATGCTCCCATGTGTTGATTAGCATCTCACCTGACTGAGTGATAGTAACAGGGCATAGAGAGGCCAGCCTGCATTCTGTCAGCTTTCCGCTGTATTGAAGTAAAACTAACTGGTGAATGGAATATTACCTGGCATATGCGTAGCACTACCGAAAGTCATGAATTAGATTGGATCCGAACTCCGCAGTATTATCGGCTTCTCGGCACTCCCCATGAACCTGCCTTTGATGATCTTGTGCAACTAGCGGCGTATGTTTGCCAAACCCCAATTGCTACTATCACGTTTGTTGATGGACAGCGCCACTGGTGTCAGGCTTGCACAGGTCTATCAAGACGAGACACATCTCGGTTGCTTGCACTTGGTCGCTACACAATACAGGGCGCTATGCCGTGCGTTATTTCAGATACACTGCAAGATCCACGTTTTGTAAGCGATCCGCTAGTCACAAGTGAGCCTAAAATCCGCTTTTATGGCGGTGTCCCATTGACAGCACCCGATGGCATTGTGCTGGGTGCGCTGGAAGTAATGGACTATGTACCGCGAACACTGACTATTGAGCAAGTCCATTCACTGGAGATGCTGGCGCGCCAGGTGATGAGCCAGTTGGAGTTGCACCAACGACGCCTAGGCTCGGCAACAGCCCAGCCAGCCAGCCACTTGGAGTTGCGCAAGACGGAAGAGAAGCTCCGGCAGCGGGAACTGTTGCTCCAGATGGCTAGTCGCGTGGCTCGCCTGGGCGGATGGGAAGTGCACATGGCAGATGGCATTGTGTATTGGTCGGACGAAGTCTGTGCCATTTACGAGATGCCACCTGGCACTGTCTCTACACTAGAGGGAGCGATGGAATTTTATGCGCCCGAATGGCGCAATGCCGCTTGGGAGGTATATGGGCGCGCGGTGCATGAAGGCACTCCCTTTGATGTGGAACTGGAGATTATTACGGCCAAAGGTCGCCGGGCTTGGGTACATGTGCTCGGCCAACCAGAGTATGATGCCAACGGTGTGCTGACGCGGGTACAGGGTGCAATTCAGGATATTACGGAGAGGAAACAAGCAGAGCAGCATTTACAGCAGTTGGCAGCACGACTGACGAACACGCTAGAAAGCATTACCGACGCTTTGTACATACTCGACCGCGAATGGCGCTTTACCTATGTCAATCATATGGCGGAGCAACTGTTGCTGCGGACAAGGTCCGAATTGCTCGGTGAAATTATATGGGAACAATTCAGCGAGGCAATAGGTACGGCCTTCTACCGGGAATATCACCGCGCCTTTGCTGAAAATCGTCCAATATCCTTTGAAGCATATTATCCACCCTTGGAGGGGTGGTTTGAGATACGCGCCTTCCCTACCGATGAAGGACTGGCTGTCTACTTCCGCGACATTACTCAACAACGGCAGGATCGGGAGGCACTGCGTGAGAGTGAGGAGCGCTTTCGCCAGATAGCAGAGAGCATTGAAGATGCCTTTTGGATAGAGGACGTTCAGACAGGCCGTATCCTCTATGTCAGCCCCAGTTATGAAACCATTTTTGGTCTAAGCCGGGAGGAATTATATAGAGACGCACACAGTTACCTGCGGCTGATTCATCCCGATCATCGCCCGTTGGTACATGCTGCACTGGCGGGCGACCTTCATGCCCTTGATGTGGAATACCGCATTGTGCGGCCCGATGGCGAGACGCGCTGGGTGCATGTACGTACCTTTGCCGTGCGCGATGAAAGCGGCACGATTATCCGGCGTGTTGGCATTGCCCGTGATATTACGCTTTTGACGCAAGCAACCGAACAATTGCGTACATCCGAACAGCAATACCGCTTACTCTTCACGAGCAATCCCCATCCTATGTGGGTCCATGATGTAGAAACCCTTCGTTTCCTAGCAGTCAACGAAGCAGCCATCGCCCATTACGGTTACTCTGAAGAAGAATTCCTTTCGATGACAATATACGACATCCGGCCTGCCGAGGATATCCCCCAACTAGAGCAAACCCTGTCAAACCTCACCAACCTCCACCATCTCGGTCTCTGGCGACATCGCAAAAAAGACAGCACGGTAATTGATGTGGAGATATCGTTAGATGAGCTTATCTTCAATGAGCGGGCAGCCAGGCTCGTCCTTGCCAATGATGTAACAGCCCGCCGCCAAGCAGAGGCGCGCATACGCGAGCAGGCGGCGCTACTGGACAAGGCGCAGGATGCGATTCTGGTGCGTGATCTGGAGCACCGGATTACCTACTGGAACCCGAGCGCGGCACGACTCTATGGCTGGAGCGAGACGGAGGCACTTGGCAAGCCGGTCACCGATCTGATGTATCCCGACTCCCCTGCCTTCGATGAGGCGATGCGCCACGTACTCGCCCATGGTGAATGGAGTGGTGAACTTACCCAGCGCAGCCGCGACGGACGAGAGCTTGTGGTCGAGGGACGCTGGACTCTGGTGCGCGATGAGCTAGGCAACCCCTATGCTATTCTCGTGATCAACACCGATATCACCGAGCGTAAGAAGCTAGAGGCGCAGCTGCTGCGGAAACAACGCATGGAAAGCATTGGCACGCTCGCCGGAGGCATTGCTCATGATTTCAACAATATCCTCACCCCAATTCTGCTCTTCACTGAACTGACGATGTCACTACTTTCTACTGGAGATGAAGCATATGCTAATTTGCAAGAAGTGCTAGCTGCAACTCAACGTGCCCGTGAGTTGGTCTCCCACATTCTGGCCTTTAGTCGCGAGGAATCGCAACAGCCACGCCAACTCCTCCACATGCAGCCAATCATTCAAGAAGTATTGCGGCTTATGCGAGCAGCTTTGCCCGCTACGATTGAAATTCACCAGAACATTGACTCGATGGCCGATGCAGTGTTTGCCAATCCAGCTCAGATCCATCAAGTGCTTATGAATCTCTGTACCAATGCCTACCAGGCTATGTACGAACACGGTGGCACGCTCGCCGTGAGCTTGGACACGGTTCAGGTGGATCAAGCCTGGGCAGCCACACGTCCTCATCTGAGCGTTGGGCCGTATGTTCGGCTCACCGTGAGCGACACAGGGCACGGCATTGCTCCCAACATCTTACCTCGCATCTTCGACCCATTTTTCACAACAAAAGCACCAGGCGAAGGTACTGGCTTGGGACTGCCGGTGGTCTATGGCATCGTTATGGACTATGGCGGGGATATCACGGTAGATAGCCAGCTTGGCGAAGGCGCGATGTTCCACATCTATCTTCCTGTGGCAGGTCATGAGATGGCAGTCGAAGAATCGCCTATCTTCTTAGATCAACACGGAACAGCAAGAATTCTCCTTGTAGACGACGAAGATATGATCGTGGAAGTTACAAGTGAGATTCTGACGAGTCTAGGGTATACCGTCACCAGTAAGTCCGATAGTATGGCAGCACTGGCACTCTTCCAGGCGCAACCAGACCAGTTTGACTTGCTCATCACTGATTTGACTATGCCTCAGATGACCGGTATCGAGCTCATCGCCGAGGTCTGGCGTACGCGGCCTGATTTGCCCACTCTCCTCATGAGTGGTGGGAGTGAGGTCGTAATAGAAAGAGCAACTGAAACAGTAAAGGTCGGGGCAGCATTGCGTAAACCGTTCTCCGCCCGCGAGCTAAGCCAGACCGTATGCAAGCTGTTGCAGAGCTAATATGGGAGGGGACCGCCCGATGGCATGTATTTTGATTATCGATGATGAGCAAGCCATTACCTCTGTGTTGCGCCGAATTCTTGAGCGCGCAGGACACCAGGTATTGGTCGCAGCCAATGGCAAGATTGGCATGGATCTGTATGCTGCCCATCCTGTCAACCTAATTATCACGGACATTTTGATGCCTGAGCAAGATGGGTTGGAAGTTGTCATGCAACTCCGCGGTAAGTCGTCCGACGTAAAAATCTTGGCAATGTCAGGAGGAGGAAAGTATGGGCTTATGAACTTTCTGGATGTAGCCAAAAAGCTTGGAGCTGATGGACTCATCAGCAAGCCCTTTACGCACCAGCAGATCTTAGATGAGGTTCATAGACTGCTTGAACGCTAACGCACACAACGCAGCATCTTGCCGGCTAACTGGTCTCGCCATGATTTCGCTGTAGGTGTAACGGCATATGACCAGTTGACCGACTCATTGTGATCTACAGCATCCTATATGCACATATACCTGATACATAGCAGCATTCTTGAAGG
>CAMPHP010000307.1 GCA_946885925.1 uncultured Litorilinea sp. | reverse complement strand
TCCCAGAGTTCATGGGTCTCCGGTTCATGGGCCTCCGTGCCATTGACCAGGTTCAGGCGAACTTGCGCCAATCCGGGGTTTGCTTGGTCGTCACCCGTGTTGTGCCAGACAAGATCCAGGGTGAGCGGTGAGCCAGCTTGAAAGTCTTGGTCATGGAGCGTATAGCCAGCCAAGGTCAATGTGGGCGAAATTGGGGTAGTGGTAGGCACTGCTGGAGCCAGGGTGCTAAGTGGATGGGCAAAGTAGGGCAGCGTCATCTCCCCTGCTAATGCCGTGGTCCCCGCGGCGTCGGCGCGAGGCCGTTGCGCTGTGCCCTCGCGCAGGTCATACCAGCCAACTTGGACACGCATCGCTTCGCCCCCAGCACAGTGATCGAGCATTTGCGGGTAGGCGCGGTCAATCACTCGTTCGCCCACACTCCAATTGATCGTTGCATAGCTGCCATTGCCCGGAAGTTTGTCAACTTGGGCGACGCGATGGCCGTCGCGGTCAATGAGTTGGACAAAGGTGGTCAGGCTGCCGGTGATCGGGCGGTCAGCCTCCCAAAAGAGAGTGACCTGCTTGTCGGGATTCGCTGCATACATCCCTACGAGGGCGGGCGAGTCGGTAAAGGTGGCGCGGTGCTCTATGCTGGGAGAATAGGTGGGCGGCCAAGTGGCGGCGCGCTCGGCATCAATAAAGACTGTATACAGGAGCACCTTGCCATAGGGGTCGGGGACGGATTCGACCGTTAGCCCCGGCCATAGCTTGGCTAGCTGTTCTGCGCGATCCAGTTGTTCACTAGGGAAGGCATAGAGCGCGCCCTGACCGGGTGGCGGCAGCACCAACGTATCGGCGGTATCAACCGACTTAACGCCCATCCTTCTACGTAGCAGGTAGACCGTCGAGTGCATATCTCCCCATAGTTGCGAGAGATAGACCTGGTTTTCGCCTGTGTACTGGGTTAGATACTCCAACGCGTCCAACTTGTCGCCATCATACATGTAGTAGACATCGGGACTGTTGGCGAAACGCACAAAGTAGTCATAGCTCATCTGTCCAGTGCTATAGAATAAGATTGCGATGGCTGCTACTGGACCTACCCACACCATCGGGCGGCGCAAGTTGACCAACCATGCCAACCCCAACCCGGCGGGCACAAAGAGCGCGGGCAAGGCGGGAAGTGTGCGGGAATAGTTGGGCGCTGCCTCGCTCAGAATGGACGGGAAGAGCATGACCGCGGCCCAAATGGCGAAGAGTGCCAGTGCTGCTTGATCTGAGTCGCGATGGCGAGGCCGCAAGCGTGCCAGGGCAATCCCTACGCCAAGGTAAAAGACCAGTGCCAGCGGCCAGTCAAAGACAGGACGCCCAGCCAACCCGTGGGTCCATTCAAGATCACCGTAAAAGCTGAACATGCCAAAGACATGCAAGATATTGTCGAGCAGCGTGACAAGTGGAGAATCGCCGCTCACCCGCTCGGCAAAGATGGAGACTTCCGACGCATGGCCGAAGAAGAATTCCGGGTGGCGATAGAACTCTAACCCCAGCGGGAGAAAGACCAGAAAGGCTGTAATGCCGGTGATAATGAGGCCGCCCAGGGGTGTGTTCCAACCCCAGCGGTGGCGTTCGGGATAGCGCCAGAGCAGCCAGAGAGTGAAGCCTAGCAGGACAAAGGGCGCAAGACGGCCTGTAGGATGAGTCCAGACGCTGAGGCCAGTCAAGAGACCGCTGCCTATATAGGCTAGAATTTGTGTGCGCCGCGTGTTGGCAAAGGCTCCCAACCATGCCAGCCCAAAAGCCCCGCTAAAGATCAAAGGCATGGAGATGACGCGGATGCCATAGCGGCTGAAATGGATATGCCAAATGCTGATGGCTAGGGTCAGGGCAGTGCCAGCAGCGATGATGCGGCTGTTTTTGTGGATCAGTCCGCGTACGAGGATATAGGTTATGGGGATTGCTAGCACACCCAGGATGGCAGAGGCCAAGCGCAGGGTGTAGACATCAAAGCCAAAGACGCGAATGAGCAATGCCTGCCAATAGGTGTAGATGACTTCGCGGCCAGCGTTGGCAGGAAGAAAGAGCGGGCGGTTGCCTGCCAAGACGAATTGCGCGTCAATGGCGTTAAAGGCTTCATCAAATTGAAAACCGGGCGGCAATGTGCCCAGTTGGAAAAAGCGGAAGAAAATAGCAACCCCAGTGATTGCTAGCAGGATCAACCAGTCTTTGCGTGACCAAGCCATGCAGCGATATGACTTCTTTCCAATGGATAATAAACGTGTTTCATCGGGCGCATGCTCTAGCCGCCAGTGCTAACTAGGATATGCACCTGCCGCTTCCCTAGCGAACGGATACAAGCTCCATTGTATCACCAACATGCAGTTCTCCTAGGGTGAGCGGTTCCGTGGTCGGCGCGTTTGTTCCCACGGTCTCACCAAGGTTTGTACGCGGCGTGGGAGTTAGGGTGTTTGCGTCATAGAGCGTCATTTGAAGGCTGTAGGAGCCCTCCGCAAGATCGGGCGGTAAGGTCAAGGCGAAATAACCAGGTTTGTGGTCATCCGTGTTCCAGGTGGTGGGCACTAGCAAGGGGCCGATTGGATATTCGTCTGCTTGCGCGACAACAGTACCTCCTGCGGCTCCATCCGTGCCGAACAGGCGCAGCGAGACCTTGTAATCCACGGTTGGCTTTTGGAGGGCGTGCCAATCCAGTTGTATTAGGAGCGTTGTTTCTGCTGGCGTTAGATGATAGAAGGTGCCTTGTGCATTGAGCATCGCCAGTTCGTTGCCAAAGAGATGTGGTGTTGGCGACAACACCACTGGCGTTAGGTGTCGCGGGCTGACATAGTGACAGAGACGCACATCGAGCCAGCGGATACATCGATCGTTATAGGCGACGGCACTGAGATATTTGGCAAGAAATTCACCAAGATCCACCTCACCTTCGCCAGCATAGCTTACCCACACGCCCTCATGCTCTTGCAGCCATGCTTGAATCCGGTCGTCTTCGTCTTCGGGAACAATGGGTGGTGCGGTAATGGGCCAGTAGGTGGGAAGGGGCAGCGTGGGCATTGGGTAGAATGTCCATGTTGTTGGCAAATAGTAACGGGCAAGCAGGTGCTGGCGCGGTGCTTCGAGCAGGAGTATTTCCTGAGTTGGGTCGCCATAGGCTTGCAGATAGCCGGTCATCTCCCGGTAATCACTCTTGCGATAGGGGCCAAAGTAATGTTGCAGGGCAAGGGTGGCAACACCCAGAACCAGGAGCAGGCCGGTGATGCCCGCCAGCCAATGGCGACGCCAGAGAGTGACGGCTGTGATGGCAACCAGCAGATAGCACATAGGAACGACCCACAGGATATAGCGTGGCGTCAGGGTGCGTAGTGCTATGGTGGCAGAGAGGATGGGCAGCATGAAAAGCGTCACCACGATCCAAGTGCCGATCTGGGTTGTTGGCGTGCGACCAGGACGGAAAGCCGCAATCAACGCACCGAGCAAGGCAAAGGGTGCAACGAGGTATCCCCAGACGGCTTGGGAGGGCAGCCAGCGGATCGAGCCAAAGCTAAGCTCGCGCCAGAGGTCGCTGATAAAGAATTGCCACGTAATGGGCGTCTCTTCGGCAGCTTCCAAGACCACATCAAGCGTAGCGCGGAATCCTGGTGAATAGAGCATCCAAAACAAGATGGGCAGCAGCGTGCCGGTATAGGTTACAAACAGCTTGCTCCACGGCACACGGCGCACTGGCCCCACCAACGAACCATGCAGGCCAATCACGAGTGCTTGAATCGCCAATCCTAGCGCGGCATAGTAGTGAAGCCCCAGCATGACCCAGTTGACCAACCAGCACGCTATGACCAACTGCCAACTGGGGTGCGTATAGAGGCGCAGCACCAAGAGGATGGAGAGCAGCATGAGCAACACAACGAGGGTGTACATGCGTGCTTCCTGGCTGTAGTAGACCAGGACTGGCGCAGTAGCAACCAGGAGCGCGCTTAGTGGCGGCAGAAGTGGCTCGTCGGGCCAGAGGACGCGTGCCAGTTGCCAGACGAGGAGAACGACGAGCGTCCCTGCTAGCGCGGGCAGAAAACGCAAGCTGAACTCACTTTGGCCTGCAAGCTGTGACCAGCCATGCATGAGTAGCACCCATACGGGTGGATGTTCAAAAGCGGCGTCCCAGTGAAATGCAATGATTTCTTGTGGGGTGGCCCGTGCCATGAGCGCGGTGGCTGCTTCGTCATAGGCAAGACCAAGTCGATCCAGGCTGATGACGCGTAGGGCAAAGGCAAAAAGCAACAGCAAGAGAAGCCCGATGTGTCTACGCCGAGCTGGATGAAAGGTCATTGTGGACATGATAAAGCGATTCGAAAACTATCCAGTCACCACGCAACCATTATGCGGTCGCAGTTGAGTTCATGCCAGCAAGAACGACTTCCTGCACCGCGACAACCGGATCTGGGCCGGTATAGCTATCGAAGATTGTCCATTGCTTTGTTACTAGGACAAAGCCAACGTCATTGGCTCGTTGTCCCATTGCAAAGGCGCTCGTTACCTTACCCGTCCAATCCGGCGCAATCAGCACATATTCTGTAGGGTCTAGGTGCTCTGGAAGTTGTTGGGCTGCGTTGCGGTAGGCCGCGGCGAGACTCAACTCCACAGCGGCGCGCATGAAGCGGGGAATGTGGTGGAGATCGACAACGCTGGCAATCAGGAGTTGTTCAATGTTTGGGTAGTGCTGGCGGAGTGCTGCATTCATGTCGAAAGCCGTATCCGCTCCTAAGTGACTATGAAAGATTAACAAGAGCGGCGCAGCAGGGGCAGGAGGTCCACCCACTACACGCGCCGCACCCACTGCGGTTAAAAAGAATACTGGTGCTCTCGTCATCTGAACAGCAGATCCCTGGCGGGTTGGCATGTCTTATCTGGCTCTAATATACCATCTCTCATGCCAACACCATAAAGCTGTGCTGTCGAAATGAACTTGAAGTCAGGCAAGTTGCTGGAGGATTTTCGCCTCCGGCAACTGAGCAGCTTACACCGGTTCGGCATCCGGCATAGACGTTCCCGTTGTCCTCAACCGCACCACCCGGTAGATTGATGTTGGCTGTTTGCAGCGCACTGGTTACTTGCTGCGGGGCGATGCGAAGGGCTTGCATTGCCTGTGTGTTCAGATTGATTTGAATAACGAGAACCGGGAACTCTACGTCATGATCATGTGTGGATGTCGA
>CAMPHP010000306.1 GCA_946885925.1 uncultured Litorilinea sp. | reverse complement strand
CGCCAGCGATTGCAGGTCTTGCCTGGCATCACCGGCCTAGCCCAAGTTCACGGACGCAGCAATATCACCTTCGACAACATCGTCGAATACGACTTGAAGTATATCAGGAATCAAAGCTTTAAGTTGGACATGCAGATACTTTGGTGGACATTGGAGCAAGTAATAGCTCGTAGAGACGTTGCCTAACTATGGAACTAAAAACTTATTTACACATATTGATGAGGATGTGGTGGGTTGTCGTCCTCATGTTTTTCATTACCATCATTGCCACCTTTGTCTTTACGGCAAATCAGCCGCGCATCTACGAGGCGACTACGACCTTTGTCGTTCGTCCTCTCGCGTCACCGACTGTGGACCGTAATGAATTGGCGACAATGATTGACGTATTGAGCCGTCGTGTCGAAATTAACACCACCTATGCCGAGGTGGCACAAAGTGAGTTGATTAAGAGAGGCGCAATCGAGCGGCTCAACTTACAGCGACAGCAGCCAACCGGAATTGAGGTTCTCAGCCGCGTCATTCCTGGCACAAATATTCTCGAGATCACAGTACAAGGGGGCAACCCTGAGTTAGTCCGGGATTTCGCAACCGCGGTGAGTGCCGAGACAATTGCCTATGTCAATCGCCTTTACGATGCCTTTGGCTTGGAACTGCTCGATGAAGCATCACTGCCCACCAGCCCAATCAGCCCCAATGTACGCTCGAATCTGATTTTAGGCGGGATCTTGGGTCTGATCTTGGGCGTGACATGGACCTTCTTTATCGAGTACCTTCGCCAGTCCGACAAGAAGAGCGCGACCCTCGATATCATGGACCCTGAGACGGCTGCATTTAACCGTCCCTACCTGATGCTTCGTCTGCGCCAAGAGATATCGAGAGCCGAAAGGAACCGGTATCCTTTGTCGCTGGCCTTGCTCAAAATCGGCAACCTAACCGTGGCGGATGGCTCTTTACCCTGGGATCGCGCAAAAATCATGCGCAAGATTGCCACAACCTTAAAGCTCCATTTGCGCGATGAGGATGTCCTGGCCCGCTACAACGATGTGAGCTTGGCCTTGATCATACCCGATATGGATGGCGTAACTACGCAGATCCTTGTCAACAAACTCAAGATGCACATTGAGTTGGAATCCAAGTTGTCAGGTAGCAATCTCAACTATCGTTCCCCCCAGATCACGGCTGGTGTTGCGACACTTGGCGACCAGGGCATGGGTACAGAAGAGTTTATTGCACGCGCTGAGGATGCACTCCAATCCTCCACTTTATACAGTGCCGTCAAGCTCTACTCCATGAGCAGCAACGGCTACCATCCTGATGGGGAGATTTCCACCCAGGAACGAGCACCGGAGTAAGCAGCGCTGCAAAGTCACTATGTGCTTCATAAAGCGTGTTTCAAAAAGCAAGACCCATGAAGCACATGGTGACAAGCATCTCACTCTTAGCACAGTCACAATTTACTTAGTCATTTGGTCATTTAGACGCACATGAAACTCGACAACAGTTCAGAAATACAAGATCGCAAAATAGATGATCCTGAAGCGTATATCAAAAACCGCAACATCCTTACCGCAGCACGGGGCAGTGGTGTTCTAGCAATTGGCAGGTTCTTTAATATCGGCGGCAGGTTACTTGTTGTTCTTCTCCTCGCTCGCGCGCTCGGGGCCGAGCAGTATGGCATGTACAACCTTGCTATGAGTGCCGCCACCTTGGCAACGGCAATTGGTCTATTCGGGCTTGACGACGCCATGCTCCGCTACATCGCAATTTATGCGGGCAGAAAAGATCAAGAAGGGCTATGGGGAGCAATTCTACTCGGACTCGGCGGAACCATCGCTACGGGTATCTTAACCGGAGTTACGCTCTATTTAATCGCAGACCCTTTTTCCACGAGGGTCTTTCACCAGCCGGACCTTGCTCCACTCCTCCGGCTGCTCAGTTTCGTTGTGCCATTCCTAGCACTCAGCAGCGTGCTGATCGGCATTGCACATGGCCTGAAGAAAATGCAATACTCCGTGATCGCAGAGGATGTTGGGCAACTCTTAATTCGACTCGTTCTGCTGGCGATCCTATCGCTCATCAGATTGGATGCCATGACGACAGTCATCGTCTTCGGTATCTCAGACGTACTCACGTGCGTGGCGCTCGTCTATCTGCTAAATAAAGACTTGAAGTGGGGACGACCCGCTCGTTCTGCGCGCTTTGAAGTTCGCGAAATTATGAGTTATTCGCTCCCACTATGGCTCGCTGCCATGCTGTCCAAATTTCGCACCAATATCAATACCATAATCCTTGGCACCGTGAGTTCGGCTGTAAATGTTGGCGTCTATTCGCTGATTAGCAGGGCGAATGTGATTGGGCACGTCTCCTATTTGTCTATTGTGCGCTCAGTGAGACCAGTCCTTGCCGATCTTTCCAGCCGTGGTGCCCACGCACAGATGGAGAGCATTTATCAGACATCAACTCGCTGGATGATACTCCTAAATCTACCCATCTTCCTTCTCTTGGTGCTTTTTCCCAACTCCATTCTGGCCCTTTTTGGAGCAAGCTATACGACTGGTGCCCAGGCGTTGGTCATTCTGGCTTGTGCCGAACTCTTTGACGCCAGCACAGGCATATGTGGCTCTATCATTGACATGGGTGGGTACACGGGGCTCAAGCTCTTTAATGCCATTTCACAGCTTGGCATCTTGATCGGCCTTAATCTATTGCTCGTTCCTACATTGGGAATGGTTGGGACAACCACTGCCGTTCTACTCTCAGTAATTTATGTGAATCTGGTACGCATCATTGAGGTCTGGGTACTCTTCCGGATCCTGCCCTACAACTTAACCTTTATAAAACCCGTGTTGGCCGGTCTAGCGGCATGTGCTGCGGCAATGGTAACTGCCCGCCTGTTCGACCAGAGCGTACCGCTCGTGCTGGTGATTGGGCAAGCGGCCATCATCTCCCTGGTGATGGGTGGAACACTGCTTCTCCTCGGCTTGGAACCTGAAGATCGTTTAATCGCAGACCGGTTATTGCAGCGGGTCAACTCAATCTATGTCCGCCAGCGCGGGCTCTTCACTCGCTATCTCACGGCTAAACTGCCCTAGCCATCATAAGACAGCGACGCATTTGTTGCTGTCTTCCAACGGACTATTAACCAGCAGCATTTTAATCAAGAGCATAGTAGTCGCCTAGGCACATATGAAACCCGAAACTAGTTCCGAAGCACAAAAGCGCGAAAAACGTAACAAAGACCGCAATGTACTCGCCGCCGCCCGGGGTAGTGGGCTGCTGGCTTTTGGTAAGTTTTTCAATATGGGTGGCAGGCTCATTGTTGCGCTCCTCCTAGCACGCTTATTGGGTGCTGCGGAGTACGGCATATACAACCTCGCCATGAGCGCGGCCACCCTGGCGATGGCTATCGGGGTGTTCGGGCTTGATGATGCCATGCTGCGCTATGTTGCTATCTATGCAGGCAAGAAAGATCATGCAAGGCTGTGGGGAGCAATCCTGCTTGGAACTGGTGGAACATTGCTTGCAAGCACCCTGGCAGGTGTTGGCCTATTTGTTCTTGCAGATTGGCTGTCACTTCGCATCTTTCACGAACCGAGCCTTGCTCCCATTCTTAGGTTACTCAGTCTCCTTGTGCCGTTTCTCGCGCTTAGCAACGTCCTTGTCAGCATTGCACATGGGTTTAAGCGCATGGAATATTCGGTGCTTGCCGAGGATATCGGGCAGCTCCTGATCCGGCTTGTCTTGCTGGCGGTGCTGTCATTTACCGGCTTAAGCGCAACAAAAGCAGCGCTTGTGTTTGGTGTCTCTGATGTACTCACTTGCTTTGTGCTCATCTATCTGCTGAACAGAGATTTCAAGTGGAACCAGCCCCTTCGTGCTGCTCACCTCGAAACACGCGAAATTACAACCTATGCGCTTCCGCTCTGGCTCTCTGGCATGCTTGCGAAATTCCGCAACAATATCGACACCCTCGTGCTGGGTGCGCTAAGTTCAGCGGCAAACGTAGGTGTGTACTCGTTGCTCGTTAGGGTGAACTTCATCGGCCACGTTTCATACCAATCAATCGTGCGCTCGGTAAAACCAGTTCTTGCCGAAGTCTCCAGCCGTGGGGCGCGGGATGAGATGGCGGACATCTATCAGACGGCGACTCGGTGGACGCTGATCCTGAATCTCCCTATGTTTCTCCTGTTGGTGCTCTTTCCCAACAACATATTAACGATCTTTGGTGGGAGTTACATGGAGGGCACACAAGCACTGGTTATCTTGGCTTGGGCAGAGCTTCTCAACGCGAGCACAGGTATATGCGGGTCCATCATCGACATGGGTGGGTATCCAAGGGTGAAGTTGTTCAACTCTGTTTCACAGATAGCTATTTTGCTGGGTCTTAACTTCCTACTGATCCCGCGATTTGAGATGCTCGGGGCTGCCATTGCCATTGCCGTCTCGATAGTGTACGTGAATCTGCTGCGTGTCGGACAGGTTTGGTATCTCTTCAGGATACTGCCGCATAACAGAAGCTTTATCAAGCCAGTAGTGGCAGCCTTAATCGCCGGTGGTGCGGCCCTGATTACTGCAAACCTGTTACAGAATGCACCGTCGCTGCTCCAGCTAGCTAGCGAAGCGCTCGTCGTCTTCGTGGTCATGGCGGCGGGACTTCTGGCCATGGGATTGGCACCCGAAGATCAGATGATAGCAGCCAAGTTATACAGGTGGACAACATCATTATCCACCCGGCAGTGGGGCATCTTTACTCGCTTCATCACGGCGAAGTTGCCATAACATCAAGGGCCTGCCCGCTCGAACGGCGTCTCGTTCGCGGGGAACAAACAATGGAGACAACTATGGAGAACAGCCCGATTTATATCGGAGGTCCAGATCGATGTGGAAAGACCACAATGCGCGCATTTCTGGCCTCGCATCCGCGAATTGCCATACCTTCCGTTGGCTCGAATATGTGGACCTATTTCTATGGTCAATATGACGACCTTGCAAAGAAGGCCAACTTTGAACGATGTCTTGAGGCCATGCTCGATTACAAACATGTTGCGCTCCTAGAGCCAGATCCCGCGCGCATTCGGCAGGAATTCTGGCAGGGGCCACCTACTTATGCGCGGCTATTTGACTTATTTCTTGTGCATTACGCCGAGCGCGAGGGCAAGCCACGCCGCGGTGCCCAAACGGGGCTGATCGAGCGGTATACGGAG
>CAMPHP010000305.1 GCA_946885925.1 uncultured Litorilinea sp. | reverse complement strand
GCAGCGTTGGCGTGGAGAGTGTTAATCCAGGGGTTAAACAGCACATCAACGGTATTGGCAGTCCCTATGCCATTCACTGGGCCGGTTATGATCATGTTCCCCGTACCAGCGGGATTGGCAGGGTTTATTGGACCAGTGGCGCTGCCCCACCAGTTGCCGCGTGCATCTACATGGAGCCCATAGTCGGCATTTACGCCCCCAGGGCCAATATATTGCAGCGCAGCCAAGCCCACACTATTCTCACAGAGAATGCTGCCGTTGACAGAATGGGTAGATGTAATTGCGCCGATAGCTTGAACGCCAGCAGGTGCAATGTAGACCTGTTGCCAATAGAGTACGCCATGGGCGAGATTCCCCTGGATCAGCGAGTCTTGGATTGCTGTTGGCGCGGGGAGAGAAGCCTCTTCAACATTGACATCGCTTCCCGCCATACCTGCGCCAATCGGCCCTGGTTTGGCAAACGCAACACCGTCGACATTGTGTAGGGCGCTAATATTGACGAGGGTAATTGGCACGCTAATGTCTGCAATGGAAAAGCCTGCACCTATGTTGGAGATGGCAGAGGTGTTGGCGATGACGAGGCTGGGCGAGGTATTGGCAGCAATATCAAGATCAGATTCGGATACCTCTGCTTCGCCCAAGGCTTGTATACCATAGCTAGCACATGCGTAACCGTACCGGAAGCCATCATCATAGTTGGTGACTGCTTGTGCCCCGTTGACCACTGTTTCCCCAGGGCTATGTAGACAAAAACCAAAGAAGAGATTGTGTTCGGCTACTGTATCTGAACTTACGGTGATATTTCCTTGACTCAATAGGCGGAAGCCACCATAGAGATCAATAAGTGAAATTTTGGCTTCGACTTGATTGACGGAGCCAATATTGATATACAAACCATTCGATATGGCTGTACTGTTGGAGAGCTGAAAATCGCTTGAGGCGAGTGCACAAGGAGCATTCTGAACGTCGGCAACTAAGCCATCGTAGGCATTACTGATGACGACTGTGTTGGAAATGTAGACGCTCTGGTAGTCATCGATATTAACACCCCAGCCATAGTTCCCGTTCGCTTCAACACTTTCGAGGTTGATACGCGGTTCTGCATCTGTGGCCTCCATGCTGCAGGTCGGTAGATAGTACTCATCACTACCAATCCGAATGCCAGTACTCTGGTCGCCGACGGTAACAGGAGAACCGTTGGCATTGGCTGTCGTGTTGATTACATCTACGTTGCCATAGCCAGCTAACCACAGACCATAGTAGCCATTGTTATTGAAACTGCTATTTTGGATGAGAATATCACCCGTTGCGAAAACAACAGAACCTTCGTCAGAACTACCTATTGCCTTTACATCCGAGATGATGACACTGCCTTGAACATCGCGGACGTTGCCAAACAAAATACCACTTCCTTCGTCCGCAGTGACGTCAATACTTTCGATGGTAATATTGCCTATGAAAGTAGCCTCTCCAACTATCCCGATGGCATAGTCAAGGCTGGGATTAATGAGGACCGGATCAGTGGTGCCAGGTATTCGACGCAGCGTAATGTCGCCCATCGTGCTCATTGACGAGAGATTGACTGATTCAATATACACCCCGGGACAGATGTTGATGATGGTACCTGCGCCAGCAGCAAGGACTGCGTCCTGAATTGCATCGAAATGAGGCGTTACTGCAGTACAAGTACCCACATACGTTTCGTTACCGGCAGCGCGTGCCACCGATCTGCTGTTGTGCATAGTTATCCACAACATGGAGATCAATAACAGCGGCACGCTTAACGCAATCATCCACCGAAATGTCAGTGTGCGGACGCGTGTGGATGGCTTTGCGATGCGATGCTCGCAAGAATTGGGCATAACTTCTCCTTCTGGGAATAAAGGCTATTTTGGAATACCGGTATTTATTGGCGTGAGGGATGGACAGGAATTAGGGGGAAGGTTGCCTTCCTACTCACAATGTTGTGAGTATAGCGGTAGCTGAGTAGGCAATCATCTGCAAAAAGGATCTTAGCTGCTACGACAATTGTTGTAGTCTCAACAGCGGCCCATAGTAGATCGGAGCTAAATTGACACTCAATCTTGCGTCGTGCTATACTACTGGCGGCTGAAATGGTCTGACCATTTGTTCAAGACCGTGCTCCCAAATATCGGCTACCCGCATTCTCCGGACGTTAGAACAAACAAATATTGGATAGTTGCAACGGATCACTCAAGCACACTCTACTTTATCCATGTTTATGTTTGCCGACCGCGATCGCTCCACGCTATTCATTAATGTTTGCTGGCAGCACATTGGCAACCTTACCGTTGATCGCGGTCTACTTTCTCTTTCAGAAACAGTTAGTCAGCGGTATCATGTCGGGCGAGATCAAAGGTTGATCGTGAGCAAAGTTGCCGATTGCCTCTTCGTAGCATCGGGGTTGGCAACTCACTTGATATCCGCTTAAAAACTTTCAGATCCTAAACCGTAGATAGGAGTCATTATGAAGCTCGTTACGTACAAGCCTGCTGGCGCAGGGGCGCAGTTGGGTGTTGTTGTCGGTGACAACGTGATCAATTTGTCCGAGGCATCGGATGGAAAGCTTCCCAACGATATGCGTTCCTTTTTGGAACTGGGCGAACCTGCATGGGAATTGGCACAGCAGATTGCCAGCAATGGGAATAGTGACAATGCTGTATCTTTGGGTGCAGTGAAGATTCTTGCTCCCATCAGCAATCCTTCCAAGCTGATTGCCATTGGTCTCAATTATATGGATCATGTGCGCGAGACAGGCGCTAAAGTGCCGCAACTTGCCACGATGTTTACCAAGTACACCAGCTCGATTATTGGCCCAGGCGATGAGATTCGCTGGGACCCGAATCTGACCTCCAAGGTGGATTATGAGGCGGAACTGGCAGTGGTGATTGGCAAGCGCGCCAGCAAGGTCAAGGAAGAGGATGCCTTTGACTATATCTTTGGCTATATGAACTGCCATGATGTGAGCGCGCGCGATCTTCAAAATGAGAAGGGCGACCAGTGGATCATGGGCAAGTCGCTCGATACTTTCTGCCCGTTGGGGCCATACTTGGTAACCAAGGATGAGATCGCCGATCCTCAGAATTTGTCAATCAAGTGCATTGTCAACGGTAAGGCGCTGCAAGATTCCAACACGCGCGAAATGATCTTTAAGATCCCTTACCTGATTTCCTATTTGTCACGCGCCATTACCTTGTACCCAGGTGATGTGATTACAACAGGCACACCGGATGGTGTTGGCTTTGCTCGTAAGCCACCAGTGCTGCTCAAGGATGGCGATGTGGTGACGGTCGAAGTTGAAGGGTTGGGCCAACTGACCAATCCATGTGTGGAGGTGGTGGCGGCATGAGCGCCGAAACCTTCATGCTAACTGGCTCCCTGGGCTGTATTGGCGCATGGACGCTACGCAATTTAGTGCACGAAGGTGTCCGGGTGGTGGCGACTGACCTCGCCACCGACCCGGTGCGCCCGCGCCAGGTGATGTCGGAAGAGGAAGTGGCGCAGGTTGACTTTGTGAAGCTTGATGTGACCGATCTAAAGGCAGTCAAGCAGATGGTTGCCGACCAGGGTGTCACCCACATCATCCACTTGGCAGGGTTGCAGGTTCCTTTCTGTAGGGCCAATCCGTCTCTCGGCGCATCGGTGAATGTGGTGGGTACGGTCAACATTTTGGAGGCCGCGCGTGCCCACTGGGGGCAAGTGAAGGGTGTCTCCTATGCCAGTTCGTTAGCAGTGTTGGGGCCAGCCGAATTATATCCAGAGACGCCGGTCGAGGATGATGCTCTGCTATTGCCTACTTCGCTCTATGGAGTCTATAAACAGGCCAACGAGTGGACTGCCCGGATTTACTGGCAAGACTGGCAGATTCCTACCATCGGCCTGCGTCCCTACATCGTCTACGGTGTGGGGCGTGACCAGGGGATGACTTCAGATATTGCCAAGGCACTCCTGGCAGTAGCCGCCGGACGCCCCTACCATATCCGCTTTGGTGGGCCTGTGGCATTGCAGTATGCCGACGATGTGGCGCGCATCTTCATTGAGTGTGCGCGGTCTGGCTATCAGGGCGCAACTGCCTGTAATCTGCGTAACGATGTGGTGGATGTAGGCGACTTTATTGCACAGGTGAAGGCACGCTATCCGGAGGCGCAACTGACCTACAACGCTGATAATCTGCTGCCATTTCCGTATGATCTGGATGACAGTGGCTTGCGCGGCATTCTGGGTAAGGTTCCGCACACGTCGCTGGATCAGGCAATTGAGGAGACAGTCACCATGTTCAAGTCGCTCTTGGCAGAGAATCAAGTTGACCTCAAACAACTGGAGGGCTAGAGATGGAGACCTTGCAGCCTTTGCCTACTAATGAATTAGGCACACGGGGCATTACTGTCTCGCGCATGGGCTTTGGTAGCGCACCGATTGGCAATTCGCAGAATGTCTCCGTAGAGCAAGCGGTTGCCACCATTCATTATGCTTTGGAAAATGGCATTACCCTCTTCGACACAGCTCCACTCTATGGCGCGGGACGTGCCGAAGAGATCTTGGGCGTTGCACTCTCCGGGGTACCGCGTTCGGAATTTGTGCTTTCTACCAAGGTGGGACGCATCCTGGACGAGTCGACGCGCACGCTGACCTTTGATTACTCGCGCGATGGCGTGATGCGTAGCTTGGAGAGCAGTCTCAAGCGGTTGAAGTTGGATCAGGTCGATCTCCTACTCATCCATGATCCGGATGATTATCCAGAACAAGCGCTGTCCGAAGCATTTCCCACGCTGGCAGAATTGCGCAGCCAAGGGGTAATCCGTGCGATCGGCGCGGGGATGAACCAATGGCAGGCGCTGTCACGCTTTGCTCAAGAGGCAGACTTTGATTGTTTCCTGCTAGCAGGTCGCTACACCTTGTTGGAGCAGACTTCGCTGGATTTCTTGGAGTTATGCCGCCGTAAGGGTATTGGTATTATGCTAGGTGGGGTCTTTAACAGCGGCGTCTTGGCGATGGGGCCGGTGCCCGGTGCTACGTATAATTACCGCGCTGCCACGCCCGAGATACTGGAGAAGACCGCCGCGATTGCCGCTATCTGCGACCGGCATGGCGTCAAGCTCAATGCCGCGGCGATTCAGTTTGCACAAGCGCATCCGGCGGTTTCGACCTTGGTGCTCGGGGCGATCTCACCTGATGAAGTCTCCGCTAACTTGG